>NZ_JBXBCF010000048.1:0-2553 GCF_056784235.1 Kovacikia sp. CALU 1929 | reverse complement strand
CATTGCAACAAGAAACATTGGCTTGGGAGCAGCGCAGAAATACCCAATTGCGAACAATAGATTGGCGATTTACCACTGAAGATGCACGGGTTAAACTCAAACGACTTTACCCATCATTTCAACCTTGACAGTCCACTAGTTTACTGAACTGCTTTGTGCAAAGGGGTTCAACCTGATCACCTGGTTCTGCACTAGAAGCACTACCTCAACCACTCAATCAAAAATTGCTAGCATCGGTTTAGCTCTTTCCAAGGGTAGATCTTATCTGTTCAACAACTGAACAGCTTGACAGAAAGCCCCTGTTTCCAGGAATGTAGGGTAATGTTACAAAATGTATAGTGTAATTTTGCTGTTGTCGCTCAGTTCTTCAAGGAACTCTTTGAGCAAAGGTCGCTTCCTACTCAGTGGAGATCTGAATGCGATCGCATCAGAAACCAGTAAAAGTTTGAGAACAATCCACGAGTGAAGCGAAAATCATCAATCAAACGAGAGGAACTGTAATGCTCAAACATCCCCGCGTTGTGGTTGTAGGTGCTGGATTTGGCGGGTTTCAGGCGGCTCAGTCTTTAGCTAACTCCGGAGCAGATGTGTTGCTGATTGATCGCAACAACTATCATTTGTTTGTGCCGCTGCTGTATCAGGTGGCAACGGCACAACTGGGGCCCGATCAGGTGGCGTACCCAATTCGCACCATTCTGCGGCGAACTAGCAATCTTCAGTTCTTGCATGCAGAAGTTCAGAGAATCGACTTTTCAGAGCAAATTGTTGAAACCGTTGCTGGGACCATTCCCTATAACATTTTGGTGCTGGCTACAGGCAGTCAAACAAAGTATTTAGAGATTCCTGGTGCAGCGGAGTATGCCTTTTCAATGGGAACGCTGGAAGAGGCAGTGGCATTGCGAAATCATATGTTTTCCTGCTTTGAGCAAGCCAGCCATGAACCCGATCCAGTGCGGCGAGAACGTTTGCTCACTTTCGCGATCGTCGGTGGGGGCGCAACCGGAGTTGAAATGGCGGGTGCCCTGGTTGAAATGTTTCGTGCCCTACGAGGAGATTATCCTACTCTGGATTGGCAACAGGTGAGGTTGTTGCTGGTGCAGTCGGGAGATCGCTTACTACCAGATTTGCCAAAGAAACTGGGCGTATACACCTGTAAACGGCTGCGCGAGCTTGGGGTTGAAGTTCACCTGTCACAAAAAGTGAACCGGGTCACTCCAGAAAGCCTGTACCTCAGTAATGGTCAGACAATATTGACTGAAACCACTATCTGGACAGCGGGATTGGAAGCAAGCTCACCCGAAACCTCTCAAGAGTTAGCCAGGGCAACCAAAGACAAATTATTTGTTCGTCCAACGCTGCAATTGCTGGAACATTCAAATGTGTATGCGATTGGTGATCTTGCCTACGTTGAGCAAAAAGGTAAACCTTTAACGGGTGTTGCACCAGAAGCGCTTCAGCAGGGTGTTGCAGTAGCACGTAACATCAGGCGACAGCTTCGAGGCAAAGCACCCCAGCCCTTTCGCTATTTCAACAAGGGTCGCCTCGCAATTATTGGTTGCTTTTCTGGGGTTGGAAAAATTGGTGGGTTTGCATTTACAGGCTTCCTTGCCTGGTTCATGTGGTTAGGCGTTCACCTGGTTTATTTACCGGGCTATCGTAGCCGTTTGCTGGTGTTTCTTACTTGGCTTCATACTTATTTGCTAGGCGATCGCGCCGTTCGCCTGATTCTGGCATCCAGGGATGTAACCGTACACAATCATCAAACCCTTGAAACAGTGAAATCGTTAGAGGTATCGCCATGACTGAGAGTAGAACTTATGCAGGCTTGAAGGTAGGAGATGTTGCGATCGCCTATTTGTTGTTGCGAATTCTGATTGGGGTCAATTATTTTAATCATGGATTTACGCGCATTTTCAACATTCCTGGATTTGTTGAGGAAACAGTTAAAACCCTTGAAGGCTCATACTTTCCAGAATTTCTAGTTAGAGTCAATTCCTTTCTAGTTCCCCCCGTAGAATTGATTGTTGGCATTTTGATCACCGTTGGATTGTTCACACGCGGTTCTCTGATCGCAACTTTTATTTTGATGATCATTCTGAAACTCGGTGTCACATCCATTCAAAACTGGGGAGCCGCCACTTCTATGCTCTCCTATGGACTGGTTTTATTCATTCTGCTGGCAGGCGTTGGTTTTAATATCTATTCAATTGACCACTGGCTGAACCGCAAACGGAAAGGCGAAACCTTAGAGAATCGATCTGAGCCGGGCATGTTTAGCTTTATCAACCGCTTTTGGACGAAACGCCACCGCCGCAGGCGTTTACCAACCGCTACCAGCTTCAGATAAACCGGCAACTCAGAATAAATGATGTATCCAGCCCCCCGGATTCTCCTAAGAATCCGGGGGATTTATACCAATTTAAACAGTATTCAGGGCAGATAGGGCATCGAGAATAAATGCATACCCTGTGATGGAAGCAATTAGCTCAGGAGTTAACTGAGCAATCAGTTGATCAACTTTAAGTTGGAGTTGGTCGAGTGTTTTGAAGGAAG
>NZ_JBXBCF010000047.1:0-19687 GCF_056784235.1 Kovacikia sp. CALU 1929 | reverse complement strand
ACTCTCATGGGTCAAGAGTCCCACAACCTGTTGCTTGTCGTCCAGAATTGGGAGATGACGAATTCGATGCTGTTGTAGCAAATTCATCGGCATGAATAGATCCGTGAATTCTGATTGCTGCAACGTAATGACGGATGGGGTCATGACCTCTGAGAGCGCCACTTCAGTTAGTTGTCTACCTTCAGCACTCAATCGAATCACATCTCGCTCAGTAAAAATGCCCAGCAGTTGGGCACCTTCCATCACCAGAACACAACTGCCCTGAGCTTCAGTCAACACAAAGCTCTCTGAATTAGCCTGATCCCCTAGAGAGCAATTTAGAGAACAACTCCCTCTCACCTGGCTCATCAACGTCAGCGCCTCAATTACCGATGTGGTCAGTGAAACAACTAATGGTTGGCGAACGATCGCCTGCTGAAAATCTATTTCAGAAAAAAGAGCTAGAGACATTTTGTGACAGTTGATTAAGCAGCGTGGGATTCAGGTCGAGTGCTTCTGAAAGATGGCTATCGAGACAGCAGTTTGGGACTCATTCATTAGAATTCCCATCAGTTTTTCATGCCTCAACGCATTGTTCAAAAACTCATCAAAAAGGGGTATCTATAAAGAAGGTGCTTTGTCAGGTTGAAGTTTTGTTCATTCGTTCCTTTAATTAGAGTCATGAAAAAAATTCTTGTGATTGAAGATGAATACGCACTGCGAAAAAACATCATCGAAATTCTGGAGCGGGATCAGTATCAGGTCATCAGCGCTGAGAATGGGCAAAAAGGTCTTGATCTAGTCCAAAGCCATCCAGTCGATCTGGTGCTTTGCGACGTGATGATGCCGGAGTTAACTGGGTATGAAGTTCTAGCTCAGATGCGATCGCTACCTGGAATCGCCCCCATCCCGTTTATCTTCTTGACAGCCAAAGCCGATAAACCTGACATCCGATACGGCATGGAGTTAGGGGCCGATGATTATCTGACCAAACCCTTTAATCGCACAGACTTGCTGAGTGCAGTCAAAGTCCGCCTGGAAAAGCAGGCAGCAGTGCATCATCAATACCAACAAAAGCTAGAAGAACTACGGGGACAACTTTCTACATACCTTCCCCATGAACTGCTAACGCCATTGAATAGCATGACTAGTTTATTAAGTTATTTGACTAGCTACGCTGCTATCCTGAAGGCTGAGGAAGTTTCTGATATTGCTAGTTTAGTCTGTAAGTCTGCCAAACGGATTGAAAAAACGATTCAGAACTCACTGCTGTTTGCAAAGCTCCAGCTAGACATTCAGAAGAACGATTTTTCCACCTATCAGCAGGAGAACTGTGACTGTTCTGAAAATGCGATTACGAATGCCGCGATGATTGTGACTCAACGAGCTAATCGGACGGTCGATTTGAGCTTGCAACGGAGTAATCGCGCACTTTTAATCGCTCGTTCAAACCTCGAAAAAATCGTTGAGGAGTTGGTAGACAATGCTTGTAAGTTCTCCCCATCAGAAACTCCAATTTATGTCACCACTGAATTTCGAGCAGATCAGTTCGGTTTGGAAATCACAGATCAGGGACATGGCATGACTCCTGCCCAAATAGAAGACATTGGAGCCTATGTTCAGTTTGAGCGCAAATTTTACGAACAACAGGGTTCAGGTTTAGGGCTGGTAATCGTTCGACAACTGACCCAATTACATGGCGGCAAGCTTGAAATCAACAGCGATCCGAAGGGAACAACTGTGCGAGTGACCTTACCTACACAAACCAATGATTGAGCCAGATCCGGTATCTAATCCTGAGTGCAACCAAGCTGAACTGTCTTTGCAAGCGAGTGAAGAACTGTTTCGGACGACGTTTGAGCAGGCGGCTGTAGGGCTAGCTCATATTGCTCCCAATGGTTACTTTCTGCGGGTTAACCAGAAGCTGTGTGAAATTGTTGGTTATCGACACCACGAGCTTTTGAAGAAGACGTTTCAAGAGATTACCCATCCCGACGATCTAGAAAACGATTTACAGTTTGTTCGGCAAATGCTGAAAGCGGAGATTCGGACTTACTCGATCGAAAAACGTTACATTCGTCGAGATACATCGATTGTCTGGGTTAACTTATCGGTTTCTCTCGTTCTTGATCACGATCGCCAACCAAAATATTTTATTGCTGTGATCGAAAATATTAGCGATCGCAAACAAGCAGAAGAGACATTACAGCGGTACACTCAAAGAGTTGCAGGGTTGCACAAAATCGATCGTGCCATTCTTGCCGAGAAACGGCCCCAGGAAATTGCCTGGGCAGCACTCTCCCATTTGCGACAGTTAATCAACTGCCAGCAATCAATAGTGATTTTATTTGACCCCGATGCAAACAGTGCTCAGATCCTGGCAGGCGATGCAACCGGGAACCTGATTTTCTCAGAGGGAACACTGCTAGCCCTGGAAAACTTTCTCAAGCCTGCTGATCTGCATATGAACAAAGTGCGTCATATCTCCGATTTGGCAGCGCTGGAAATGCCTGGACTGGTATCTCGACAACTTTTGGCAGCAGGAATTCATGCCTCCCTGGCGATTCCTCTTTTTGTCGAAGGTAGGGTAATCGGGGAACTCAGATTACTCGATCCGCAGGTTGCTGCCTTTAGCTCAGAACACATTGATATTTCCTGTGAAGTTGCGGATCACCTGGCGATCGCGCTGCAAAATGTGCGCCTATTTGAACAGGTGCGGAGCGATCGCGAACGATTACAGGCTCTTTCCAGTCGATTGATCGAAGCCCAAGAGTTGGAGCGCCGCCATCTTGCCCATGAACTGCACGATGAAATTGGACAGGTGTTAACAGCGGTCAAGATTAACTTGCAGGTGTTGCAGCGATCGCTCACTCATGACGGCAACAAATACCCCCTGCAAGACAGTGTCGCCATTGTTGATGGTGCCCTCAAGCAGGTTCGCAATCTGGCCCTCGATTTGCGCCCTTCGATGCTAGATGATTTGGGTTTGTTGCCAGCCCTGGAATGGTATGTCGAGCAGCAGATGCGCCGCACAGAAACCTCTATCTCACTAGTTTACCAACCCTTTGAATTTGCCTTGTCACCCAAACTAGAAACGGTTTGTTATCGAATTGTCCAGGAAGCGCTAACCAACATTGCCAGACATGCTAAAGCTGATCGCATTGTGGTTCAGTTCCAGCAATCTCGCAACACACTGCACCTCAGCATCCAGGACAATGGGATTGGGTTCGATGTTGAGGCAGCTCGCGATCGGACAGCCCGTGGTTCCAGCTTAGGATTACTCGGCATGGAAGAAAGGGCATCCTTAGTTGGAGGACGCATGAACATTACGTCGGCACTTGCATGGGGAACGATTATTGATGTGGAGTTTCCCATTGTTACATCATCGTTTGCCCCCTAGAAAATAAATCAGGGAGACCATTTCAGAATGTCACCATACCGTGTTTTGATTGTGGATAACCATGTGCTGGTTCGAACCGGATTCCGGGCACTGCTTCAATCTCTAGAGAATATGGAAGTGATTGCAGAAGCAAGCAATGGGCGAGAAGCCTTGCAACTGGTAGAGCGGCACCATCCCGATCTGTTGCTAATGGACATTGCAATGCCGGAAATGAATGGATTAGAAACGACAACTCGAATTACTAAAGACTTTCCCAAAGTGCGGGTGATCATGCTATCGATGCATGCCAATCAGGAATACGTCTATCGAGCACTCCAGGCAGGAGCGATGGGCTATGTGCTCAAAGATGGCGATATGAGCGAATTAGAGATGGCAATTCGGGCTGTGCTGCGAGGAGAAACCTACCTCAGCCCTGCTATTTCTGCACAGCTAACCAGGGGCGATCGCCAAAGCATTAGGGATGAGGTGGCTCCCCCCAAAAACCTGACTGCTCGTCAACGCGAAATTTTACAACTGATTGCTGAAGGCAAATCGACCAAAGAAATTGCCAGCAGTTTATTTATTAGCGCTAAAACAGTGGAAACCCATCGGACTCAATTGATGGAACGCCTAAATATTCACGATGTGCCAGGGCTAGTTCGTTACGCTATCCGCGCAGGCCTAGTTATTTTGGAAGAGTAACCCCATTGATGCGTCGAATTATCAGGAAACTCCTGATAGTATTGGAGCACCTTTAAACCTTATGCTAGAAGCTGAAAGAAGTTAACCCTATAATGGTTTCGGGGCGCACATCGTGTGCCCCTTCTCTATTTCATCCCCAGTCTTCAACTGCAAACATAGCGACACTAAATCTCGACGGTAAAAATTGAACCTCGTGGCACATTCTCTTCAACGAAGATACGACCGCCGTGTGCCTCAGCAACTATTTTGCAAAATGTCAGTCCCAAACCAATTTGGGTGACCCCACTGATGGTTTCACCAATTTCATACTTTTTGAAGATCTGCTGGCGTAGTTCTTCCTTAACTCCTGGTCCTGAATCGGCAACCTGAATTCTAGCTCGAACGAGTAATGGGTCATTGGGGACAGATTCGGATGGATACTCAATTTGTAAAGTAATTTGACTCCCCGACGGCGAGAATTTAACCGCATTAGAGAGCAAATTATCCATCAAGCGGTGCAACAGGTTGGTATCCGCGGAAATCCACCGTTCGGTTTCGGGAACCTGGCATTCCAGATCCAATTTTTTGGAGCGGGCAATTTCCTGAAAATCCGACATAACAACGGTTGCTAAAGCAGTTAGATTCACCTCTGTGGGATTGAGCAACAGCTTGCCTGCTTCCGTTTTTGCCATCAGCAGGAGGTCATTAATCAGGGTATTCAACGTCTTGGCGGAAGTTTCAATTATTTGAACCCGTTCCAGTTCCTTACCCTGAAAATCATCAAGCAGAAGCAATTGGGCACTGAGTAAAATGATGGCGGTCGGATTTCTCAAGTCATGCACCACCATGTTGGACATATCTTCACGCAATTGCAGGGTGGCTCTAAGCGCATCGTATTGCTGTTTAATTCGCAGCATGCAACGAACTCTAGCCCGTAGTTCTATCCCATTCACAGGTTTGGTGATGAAGTCATCGGCTCCGGCTGCCATGGAACGAGCTAAGTCTTCTTTGGTATTCAGGGCAGTCACCATGATGATCGGAATGGGCTGCCAGATTGGGTTTGACTTAATGGTACGGCAGACTTCAACGCCATTCATATCGGGCATCATGACATCGAGCAGAATCACATCTGGGGCGATCGCCTCCAACCGCTGCAAAGCTGCTTGACCGCTTTCGATATGGATCAATTCATAACCTTCCCGATGGAGCAATGCTTTGACGACGGCAAAACTAGTGGACTCATCATCAATCACAAGGACGGTGGGAGAGTCCATCATGGGAGCAACTTCACGCTCTGGTTTGGAGGGCTGGGACATAGGTTGAAATCAGGGTGAGAAGCTGTTTAAGGCTGACGGGCTTGGTCATATATTCGTTGGCTCCAGCGGTCAGACAGCGATCGCGATCGCCGGGCATTGCCAGAGCTGTTAGGGCAATGATCGGAATCTGGTTGAGTTCGGTATTTGAGCGAATGCGGCGGGTTGCCTCTAAGCCATCAATTTCTGGCATTTGAATATCCATCAGAATTAGGGCTGGCTGCTGCTGCTGCGCCATCTGGATTGCTTCCAGCCCATTTCGAGCGACCACGATTTGTAATCCATGCGCTTGCAGGTAAAGGGTAGTGGTTGTGATGTTGGCTTCATTATCTTCCGCCAGCAAAATCAGCGGTGGAACTGGGGATTGGCGATCGGTGAGTACCAGGGCGGTTTGGGCTGCGGGTTGAGTTGTCGAAAGAACTCGGCTGAGGGTGTGTTGAAGTTGTTGGCGCGTAATCGGTTTAAGCAGGTACTCGGCGGCTCCCAGTTCTAAGCCGCGCGATCGCGAATCCACGACGGATACCACGATCACTGGGATTGCTTTGGTAGCTGGATCGGTTTTTAACGCGGTCAGCACGTCCCATCCAGTCTGACCGGGCAACAGGATGTCCAGGATAATGACATCGGGTTGCAATCGCTGAGCAACTTCTAGCACACCTTCTCCCTGGGGATGGACAGTCACCTTCACCCCCAATTCTGTAAGGTAACGAGTAATCTGGCTTGCTGCTGCTTCAGAATCTTCTACAATCAGGGCACGCTCAATGCCCAGATGTATTGGTTTCGGCAAGTCATGATGAGGCCCAGGATCGGTCAATTGAGCCGCAGAGTTCCAGGGGAGCGCAATGGCAAAACAACTGCCTTTGCCTGCCTCACTCTCCAGTGAGACACTGCCACCGTGCAAATCCATAATCCGGCGCACCAATGCTAGACCCAAGCCTGTGCCTTCATAACGGCGAGAAAGGCTGCTGTCTAGCTGCACAAAGGGCTGGAAGAGCTTGTTCATATTTTCAGGGGCAATGCCAATCCCTGTATCTGTGATTCTGAATTCGACGATCTCGCGCAGCGGATCGGCAGCGACCTGGAGTACGACGCTGCCACGATCGGGCGTGAACTTGACGGCGTTACTCAACAGGTTGACTAATACCTGTCGGAGGCGGCGTTCGTCGGCTTCAAGGGTGATTAACCCATCGGCGATCTGACAACTGAGCTTGATTTGCTTATGGTTTGCCTGTTGTCTGACAAAGGTAAGACTGGATTCGCACAGGTTAGGTACCGAAACAGTGCCTAGCTCCAGTTCCATCTTGCCTGACTCGATCTTGGAGAGGTCGAGAATGTCATTGATCAGGGATAGCAAGTGTTGACCACTTTTTTCGATCGTCTGGAGCGAGTTTCGCTGTTCTGGAGTCAGGTCGCCGTAGACCTCTTCCAAAAGCGCCTCGGAAAGCCCCAACACAGCATTTAGGGGAGTACGAAGTTCGTGGCTCATGCCGGCCAGAAACTCGTCTTTAAGGCGGGCGGCACGGGAAAGCTCAGAATTAGCCAGACTAATGCGCTCGTTGCTGAGCCGCAACTGTTCCTCTGCTCGTTTGCGATCGCGGTTATCATACAGCGTCGCTCGATTATGTAGATACGTCCCATCAAGACTCTTCACAGCCGTGGCATTAATCAATACCGGAAACAATGTGCCATCCTTACAGACCACTTCGTATTCCAGATCTTTTATCCAACCCTGCTCTTTAAGTTTGGGGTAGTTTTGCTGAAATGCCAACCGACCGGCTTCAGTCACAAAATCAGTGAAGGGTTTGCCTATTATCTCTTCACGGGTATATCCCAACCATTGCAGTTCGGTTTCATTCACATTCACAAACCGCCCTGCCGTATCCAGGGAATGGTAGCCACAGGGAGCATTGTTGTAGAGATCTTCGACTTCACGGGCATAGTTTGCCAGGGCTGCCTCTGCCAGTTTGCGATCGGTAATATCTTTGAGGAAGCAGTGATGTCCGATCATCGTGCCAGCTTCATCATGGGCAGTGATCATCGTGACTTGTTTATGAAAAGTAGAGCCATCTTTACGAATGCCTCTCGCCTCGACCTCAACCCTGCCCGATTCAAGCATCTGCTGGTAAGCTGCAATGAGTTTGGGCAGATCTTCTGGATGCACGGTTTGCTGCCACGGTTGCCCCATCAGTTCTTCGGGTTCGCATCCACACGCATCGGCGTATGACTTATTAACAGCCATATAGCATCCGTTGGTATCAATCCGCGAGATCCCTTCAATCGCATTCTGCATGGCGAGACTCAGTTCTTGGAGAGCCTGTTCTGCCTGTTTGCGGTCTGTGATATCTGTAAGCGTGCCAACATAGCCCACAATTTTGCCGCTGGAATCGGTTTCGGGTAATACCTGGGCGTAGAGCCAGGTAATACTGCCATCCGGACGCAAACAGCGGCTCTCATGTTGAAAGCGTCCTCTTTGTTCTAAGGATTGAAACCATTGTGTGGAAACGCGATCACGATCTTCTCGTGGCAGCGTTTCCACCCAGCCTATTCCCAATGCTATGTCTGCGGGTCTCCCCGTCATTTCGCTCCAGCGCTCGTTGGCATAAACGCAATAACCTGCCACATCAAACTGACAAATGGCAACCGGAGCCACTTGGGTTAACATGGCATAGCGGTGTTCACTCTCACGTAAGGCGGTTTCAGCTTGTTTGCGATCGGTGATGTCATAGCTGATGCCCACCATGCGGAGTGGTTCACCTTGTTCATCGCGTTGGAGCAGGGCATAGGCTTTCAAGAACCGGATGTTGCCATCGGGTTGAATGATACGGAACTCTAGATCAATATCATTGTTGTTTTGAAGGGCAGTGTGATGAGCCGTTTCAACAGCTGCTCGATCGCCTGGATGCACGAGATTGAGCCAATCCTGAAAACCCGGAGCGGTGGTTGAGGGCGGGATGCCGTAGAGTTCATACATGCGCTCATCCCAATATGCTTCGTGGACAAAATCCCAATCCCAGGTGCCAATTGCGCCGGCTTGAAGGGCCAGTGCCAGCCGTACAGAAAGATTCCGAAGTTGTTCTTCCGTTTGTTTGCGATCGCTGATATCCTTATGAGTTCCCACCATTCTCAAGGGAGCGCCCTGTTCATCCCAAGCAACGACTTTGCCGTAATCTGCGATCCATTTGTATTCTCCCGATTTGGTTAATATCCGGTAGTCGAAAGAACAGGAAACTGAACTGTCTTTGAGGTGGGCATTAAGTTGATTCATGACCCAGGGCTTGTCATCCGGGTGAATCAATCGCTCCCAAGTTGTGATGATAGAGGGAAGTTCACCTTCGGTATAGCCCAACATTGTTTGCCAAAGTGGACTGAAATAAAGCTCGCCAGTGACCACATTCCAGTCCCAGAGTCCATCTCCAGAACTTTCCAAAGCAAGCTGTAAGCGTTCTTCACTAATTCGGAGCGATTCCTGCGTTTGCTGGAGCTCAGTGAGGTCACGCAGACTCACGATCACGCCTGCAATCTCATGGTCCGCATTCAGATATGGAGTATACGTTACGCTCAAAAATTGCGGCACTAAATTAGGATAGTCAAACCATTTCTCGTACTGAATGGTTTCTCCCGCTAAACATTGATTAAGTCGGGGCTGAATGAACGGATCAAATAATTTTGGCCCTAAAATCTCCCGCACAGTATGTCCTACAACTTCGCTATAGGATCGATTGCACCAGGTCAGGTACGCCTGATTGACAACCTGATAGGTGTAGTTGCGATCGAGCAGCGCAATCCCATCCTTTGTAGAAGAGACAATGCGTTCATACCGCTTCAAATTTGCTTCAACCCGCTTTAGATTGCTAATGTCACGGGCAACAATAATCACGGCATCATCGGATACCGATGAAATACTGGCTAAAAAGTTGATCGGTCTTCCCTGGACAGGCAAGCAATACTCAACCGAAGTTGTTGTTTGTCTATCCAGGCATTCATGAATACTAGACAGGATTAGATCTGCTTCTGCCTGAGGAAAGCCTTCGTGTAAAGTCCTGCCCAACATTTCTTGCGGCTCTCGATAGAGGCTAGAACTGTTGGGGGCGATTTTGAGACAACGTCCCTCACGATCGCGAACAATTACGGTGTCAGTCATAGCAGCGAAGAGAGCACGCAACTCTGCTTCCGATGCCTGCAACTGAGTTTCCGCCAGCTTACGTTTCGTAATATCGATATGGCACCCAACCATCCGCAACGGGTTGCCCTCCTGATCCCACTCAATCACTTGCCCGGAGCAGATTACCCAAATCGTCGCACCATCCCGATGGTGGTATCTCACTTCGTTGTAAAAAGGAATCTGCCCGTGACTGTTAATGTGCTGATCGAAGCGTTCCAGTACTCCTGGTAAATCTTCTGCAAAGATTAGCCGTTGCCAGGTTTCCGGCGTGTTGGGCAATTCGTGATCTTCATAGCCAAACATCTGCTTGAAAGTCGGGCTTAAGTACTCCCGATTGCCTGGAATATCCCAATCCCAGTAACCGGCAAACGTCACTTCCAGAACGTTTTCCAGTAGTTGTAGCTCAAGCCGCAATCTTTCAGATTGCAGTCTCTCGGCTTCTACCTGCTTGCGATAGCTAATATCCCGCGCAATTTTGGATGCCCCAGTAATTTTACCAGTCGCATCTTTAATCGGCGAAACCGTTAATGAAACATCAATCAATCTGCCATCTTTACGCTGGCGCACAGTTTCATAATGATCAATGAGTTCGCCGCGCTTAATTCTCTCCAGAATATAGGACTCTTCACTCCTGAGCTCAGGTGGAATCAGATGCAGAACCGATTGACCGATAGCTTCCGCCGCCGTGTAGCCAAACAGTCTTTCTGCTCCGGCATTCCAAGTTACGATTACGCCATCTAGCGTCTTGCTGACAATGGCATCCGCCGACGACTCGACAATGGTTGCCAGTTGAGACAAAGTAGCTTCTGTTTGTTTGCGATCACTCACATCTGTATGGGTACCCAACATCCGTAGCGGCTGACCAGACTCATCCCAGGCAACAATTTTGCCTAGTGAAAGAATCCACTTCCAATCGCCGCTTCTGGTTTTTAGGCGAAATTCCGATCGGTACTCTGAAATGGTGCCAGAAATATAGTCTTGATACCGTTTGAAGGCATTGTCTTGATCGGCTGGATGGAGCCGTTCCATCCAATCGGCGGCAGATTCCTGGAAGTCTGCCGGGTCGTATTCCAGCATGGTGGCGTAGGAGGGATTCACAATCACTTCGCCCGTCTGGACATTGGCATCAAAGAGTCCCTGGTTGACCGCTGTTAGCGCCAGGCGTAACCGTTCTTCGTTTTCTTGCAGGTTTACTTCCGCTTGCTTCCGTTCAGTAATGTCCTCCGCAAAAATGATGATGCCGCCAATCTCCTGGTTAGCGGTAAACCAGGGGCGAATCTCCCAACGAATCCATTGCTGGGCACCATCTGCCCGCTCAAACAAATCTTCTTCACAGCGCTCGATTGCTCCTGCTAGACACCGTTGATGAATTTGCCGCCAGCGTTCTGAAATTTCAGGAAAAAGTTCGTAATGGGAGTGCCCGACAATGGACTCAATCGCGTCGAGCTTGTAATCCTCAAGCCATCGCTGGCTAGCGAAGACATAGCAGAGATTGGTATCCAGCATGGCAATCCCCGCTGGAACATGCTTCACAAATAACTTGAGCGTTGCTTCGCTTTGGCGTAGCGCCAGTTCGATCCATTTGCGATCGTCAATGTCTTCAATCACGGCAATCAAATACTTTGGTTCGCCTGAGCGATCGCGAACTAAGGAAACCGTCAGGTTAATCCAGACTAGCGATCGATCTTTGCAGATATAACGCTTTTCCAATGAATAAGTTTGTATTTTGCCGCTTAACAAATCTTGTAGCCGGCTCAAATCTGGTTCCAGATCATCGGGATGGGTAATTTCTTGAAAGGTCAGAGTCTGGAGTTCAGACGGAGGGTAGCCAGCAATGTCACCGAACCGCTGGTTAAGCCAAAGAAACTGTCCACTGAGCGACACATGGGCAATTCCCACCGCTGCCTGTTCAAACGTGTTGCGGAATCGCTCCTCGCTTTCCCGCAGAGCAACGTCTATCTTTTGGCGTTCCGCCATTTCAGCCGCTAATTTTTGATTTGTGGCGGCTAAACTCGGTAATGTCAGCGCAGTGGGAAGTAAAGCGACTAATTTAGCAGCCGTGTAAAGCGAAACCGCAGCCGTCATTAGCTTGAGTGCGCCTGATAGCCAATAGACAGGGTGCCAGAGCGTCCACACATCCATCAGGTGAGTGGTACCACAGGCAACCATGAAGGCACTGAATAACAGAAGGAGTTTATTGAAGGGTACATCTTGTCGCTTGTGGACAAAGTGAATGAGGGCAATCGGGATGGAATAATAGGCGATCGCAATCAGGACATCAGAGACCAGATGAAGCCCAACCAGTTCTGGTTGCCACAGATAGCAGTGCCCGTGGGGCATAAATTGCGGAGAACTAAGCAAGACTTGAAAAAAAACTTTCATAATCCTTCAACCTATTAAACCTTCTCTCCTCCTTGATACAATTTGAAATTGCCACCACCTCATCGATAAAATTAGCATCTGGATTGTTAAAAGTTGCTAATTTTATCGGATAATGAAAGATCTATCTATTGAGCATGTCTTCTTAAAAAGATATGACTCAAAGAACGAACTCAATTTCAGATTAGAGATGTAAAGTTTTTGGTGAGAAATTGTGGATATTGTTGAGATTTTTTGCTTAAGCCCAGAGTGTAAAGTTTCTGCTAAGCAAACACCAACTCCTACCAACGAAGAGAATTTTCCAGCGGTGAATACTATGCGAATCAGGTGAACATTGCCATCGTCGCCAATGAAAGTTATAGATTAACCTCGATATAGCGTTTTTGAATCCAGTGAGGTACGTGGATAGTCATAGAAACCTTGATTCAACAGATGAGATGTACCTCACCCAAAAAGGAAACGCTATACAAACAATTCAATATCCTCTAGGTTAAACTATACAAGAATTATTTGCCATCCGGGATTTTAAAAAATGTTTCGTTAAAAATGCTACTGCTACAAGCTAAAGAATGATAATTCAGGGATCTGGATAGCTCTGAGCATTTTTATTGATTAGTCAATATTTTTATCGTTACCGAACCAAGCTCAAATTTCAACTGTAAAGATTGATCCTCTAGGGGTATTCTCTTCAACAAAAATGTTACCGTCATGAGTGGCGATCGCTATCTTTGAAAACGCCAGTCCTAAACCAGTTTGAGTAGCACCCTTAATTAGTTGAGCAACTTCATATTTCTCAAAGATGAGTTGACGTAATTCTGCACTCACACCCGGTCCCTGGTCAAAGATACGGATTCTAGCTTGCCGATCGGGTGGATAGTCAATTTCAAGCTTGACCTGACTCCCCATCGGTGCAAATTTGATCGCATTTGAAAGCAAGTTATCCAGCACCCGTCGGAAAATTGGAATATCAACCCAAACGCTACCGCCCGGTGGCGGCAATTGGCTGACCAATTGAACGCTTTTCTGGTCAGCGATCGCCTCAAGATCGGCGATCGCTGATATACCGAGCGCAGCCAAATCCACTTCCATGCGATTTAACACAAGTTTGCCCGATTCCAGTTTCGCCATCATCAACAGGCTGTCAATCATCGATTGCAACTGTTGTCCGGCAATCGTGATTTGATCAATTTTTTCCCTTTGATTTTCTCGCAACTCTGCGAACTGTAAAAGCTTGCAAGCCAACACGATGCTGCTGAGCGGATTGCGTAGATCATGCACCACCATGTTAGACATATCTTCGCGCAGTTGCAGGGTTGCTTGCAGGGCATCGTATTGCTGCTTAATCCGCAGCATGGAACGAATTCTGGCTTGCAACTCCAGTCGATTGACTGGTTTACTGATGAAATCATCGGCTCCAGCTTCCAGGCACCGAGCCAAATCCTCTTTGCTATTGAGTGCCGTCACAAAAATGATCGGAATATGCTGCCAACATTGATTCGCCCGGACCTGCTGGCATACCTCAATGCCATCCAGCCCTGGCATCATCACATCCAGCAAAATTACATCCGGTTGAGTTTGTTCCAGATAGCCCAAAGCCTCAAAGCCGTTGGGGGCATAGCTAAGGGAATGTCCATCATTCAGAAGCAGCATTTCGATGACATCAAAGTTTCTCGGTTCATCATCAACCACCAGGATGGATGCTGGTCTTTCCATGCTTAACTCTCCTGTAGTTCGAATTGGGTGCTCAGCGCTTAGTGCTACGCGAGACTTGACGCTGGGGGAGGCAGAGAGTAAAACAGCTTCCCTGACCCACGGCACTTTTTACAGTAACAGTGCCCTGATGCATCTTAACAATACGCTGCGCCAGTGCTAATCCCAACCCGGTTCCAGTGTACTGGCGACTGAGGGAGTTATCAATCTGTCGGAATGGTTGGAAAATTTGGTCAAAATCTGACTGAGCAATACCGATGCCTGTGTCGCAGACGGAGAGGTGTAGGATTGGGGTGTGGGGTGATGACGCTGTCTCCCTGTCTCTCTGTCTCTGCGTCCCTGTGTCTCCGCTTCCCCGTGTCCCCGTGTCCCCGTGTCTCCGTGTCCCCGGATCCTCTTCAAGCCAGGCTTCTAACGTGACAGAACCACCAGCAGGAGTGAACTTGACCGCATTACTGAGGAGATTCATGAGCACCTGCTGTAAACGGCGATCGTCGGCTTCAATTTGACCAATATTGGGCGAAACTTTGGCAATAAGTTGAATTCCCTTTTTATCTGCTATTGGCTTAACAACCGTGAGGCTAGAGTCACACAAAGCGGCGATCGCGACGGAGGCGAGTTGCAACTCTAGTTTTCCGGCTTCAATTTTTGCCAGATCGAGAATGTCGTTGATTAGATCCAATAAATGGGTACCGCTTGTGGCAATGGTTGAGATCGCCTTATGTTGCCGTTCCGTCAAAGGACCACAAATCTCTTCCAGGAGAGCTTCTGACATCCCCAGAATGGCATTTAGGGGCGTTCGCAGTTCGTGACTCATGTTCGCCAGAAATTCGTCCTTGTGGCGGGTTGCACGGGCTAACTCCAGATTGGAAACGCGGAGATAGTCGTTGGATTGTTCTAATAATTCTTGGGTTTGCTCGCGTTCGCGCAGTTCAAATTGAAGCTGCTGGTAGAGTGCGGACTGTTTGGTCGCGATCGCCAACTGGTTTGCGAGTTGCTGGAGCAACCGCGCTTCCCAGCCTTGCCACTGGCGCGGAGCCGAGCATTGATGCACAATCAGCAATCCCCACAGGGCATCTTGATGAATAATCGGAGCGACTAACTTTGCCTGAATGTCGAAGGTCTCCATAAACTGAGTCATGCAGGGAATAACCTGTTCCTGACTGCGATCGGAGAGAACATAAATGTGCCCCTTAACATAGCGCTGGTAGCCTTCGGGTGGAAATACTTCGCTGGAAAACCCCAGTTCCAGCATCGGTTGCCAATCAGGGTTTCTGCTTTCGGCGATCGTTTGACCTGAACCATCGGCAACCAGGCGATAAACCAGCACCCGGTCTGCTTGCAGGAGTTGCTGGATTTCGGCAACCGTCGTGTTTAAAGTGGTTGATAAATCGAGAGACTCCCGAATCCGTTGCGTAATGGTCGCAACCAAGATCTCGTGGTCAAGCTGCTGGCGTAATTTTTTCTCTACCTGCTTGCGGGCAGTAATATCGCGTCCCACTGCCTGATATTCAATGAAATTTTCCTGCTCATCAAAGAGCATTCGGTTGATCCACTGGGTCCACCGCACTTCGCCATTGATGACGACGCGATTCTCAATCGTCACAGTCGGATTGTCAAAGCTCATGGATTGAACCAGTCGGGCGACCTGTTTCTGGTCTGCCTCAAAAATCGTGGGCGCATAGCTAGTGCCAATTATTGTTTCCCGTTCCACCCCAAAGTAGCGACTGTAGGCTTCATTGACAAATAGCAGCGTCGTATCGGATGCAAACCGGGCAATCAGTTCGGTTTGATCCTCAACAATGGCCCGGTAGCGAGCTTCGCTGAGCCGTAGCTGTTCCTCTGTGTGTTTTCGCTGACTAATGTCCTCAACCACACAAATGGCATAATCCACTTCACCCGTAGCCTTATACACGGCTGACAAAGCAATGTGAGCCCAAACTAAGCCACCATTTTTGCGAATATAGCGTTTTTCGAGTGAGAATAAATTGAGCTCGCCTGCAAACAACTGCCGCCGCTGTTGCAAACTTTTTCCCCGATCTTCTGGATGGGTAACCTGGATGTAATCAGTTTGCAACAGTTCCTCTGATGTGTAGCCAACAATATCACAGTAGGCTTGGTTGACCTTGAGATAACGTCCATCGGCTTTAGTCAGGTTAATGCCAATCGCTGCCTGATTAAACACCGCCTGCAATAACGCCTCGCTTGCCTGCAAGGCAACGGTCCGCTGTTCGACTCGTTGCTCCAGTTCTTGATTCAGTTGTCGCAATGCCTGTTCTGCCCGCAGTCGCTCAGTGATGTTGGCAAGATTCATTGATTCACTGCGCCTGAGTGAACTTTCTGCTTGGCGGCATTCGGCTTCGGCACGGTTGCATTCAGCTTCAAGTCGTGCCCTTTCGCTGATGTCTATGATGATGCCAATCATGCGAATTGGGCGGTCAGCCTCATCGTATAGGGCTTGACCTCTGGCAACGATCCAGCGAATATTGCCATCAGGGTGAACGACACGATATTCTGCCTCGTAGATTGTATGGGTGTTGAGTGCATCGGTAATAGTTTGTTCAACCCGCTCAATGTCTTCTGGATGGACGCGATCGCGCCAGGTTTCATAGCAAACGTCAGTCTCACCAGGAACCAAACCCAGCAGATGAAAATGGCTGTCGCTCCAGGTTATGTGGCCGGTTAGGATCTGCCAATCCCAGGTGCCGATCTGCGTCAAGTCTACCGCCAAGCGGCGCTGTTCTTCACTCAACCGCAAAGCAGTTTCTACCTGTTTCTGCTCGGTGATATCGATCCCAGTGCCAATCACATATTCAACGTTTCCTTCTACATTCACTGAAACCGTGTTTGACCAGGAAATCAGGCGGCGATCGCCATCCTTCGTTACCCAATAGTTCTCATACTGATTTCGGAACTGACCAGAGCAAAGCGCCTCAAATACGTTGCTGACTGGGTCAAGCTCTTCCGGTAGTATTAACCCCCAAACAGGCTGACCTTCCATTTCTGCAAAGGTATATCCACTGACTTGTTCACAGACTCGGTTAAAGCAAACAATTCGCCCCTGGCGGTCTAGTACTATCACCAGTGCCCCAATCACATCTAAAATCGCCGATGCAAAATAATCTTCCCGTCTCAGCGCCACCTGCGGTACCCGCTTTGGACGAGGGGATACTTCCTCAGGCTGCGCTTGTACGGGTGCTGAGGTGCCAGCGCCAACTGGCATCTTCGTTGGTTGCCCTGCGATCGCCTCCTGTACAGTGCGATAGAAGATTGCAGCCGTCAGTGTGGACTTCACGAGGTAATCTTGTGCTCCACGCTTCATCGCCCGGACAACTGCTGCCACATTCTCCTGTTCGCTCAGAATCACCACAGGCACTTGTCGCAGAGTTTGCTGGGTGAATCGCTCCAAAACTTCTAGTCCATTCATATCGGGTAGGCGATCGCTCAGCAAAATCAGATCTGGAATCGCCTCTTGGCAAATTTCCAACACTGCACTGCCACAATCAGCCTCTAAAACCGTAAAAGCGGCTTGAGCATCCTGGTTGAGCCAATCTTGGTAGATAGCTCGATCAGTTGCAGAGCCATCCACCAATAAAATGATTCGTGGATTGTTCATAACGAAAGATATTAGCTACTTATCATCTTACTTGAGTGTTATGAATTCATAAGTTCGCGAGAGAAAAACTCAATTGTAGATTAGTCAGTCATCGCCCTTTGCTGTGTAGCAAACAACTGCTGGAAGACCTGTGCAGCAGAGCATCCTCGCACAACAGTCAAGCAATTAGCGGCACAGCAGCAGGTTGAGAAGGGTTAATCGCAAAATGAAAAGCTAAAAACCATTTTCAGCCTGCATATTCAAGGCAGACGAGCCTTACTCTCAGTTTTAGACGTAAAAAGATTTCTACATGATTCAATCATTTATCATCCAGAAATCTTTTTACCGTCTCTAAAGCTCAAATAGAATAATTCATATGCCCACTGGTAATGTCAGAGACAATACAACCACCATAGAATGCCACGTTTGTTCAAAACATATCCTTGAACAGGTCGCTGGTTGCGAGGAATTATAGTTCAGAAAGAAGTTTCGCATCAGCGATCGCCTAAGAAACCAGGATTCCTTACCTCGCATAATTGTTCGGAGCAATCGATCTCTTCAGTTCGCAAACAGATCATCACTGCTCCTAAAGTTTCTGTCACGAGGAAGCAGATATCAGCATAGACTTAATCGGACACAAGAAAAGGAATCAATTCTTAACATAAATCATCGATTCTTATAGTTTTATCATCCATTTTTGAGTCGAATAGATTATTGCCGATAAAGTCTATTCATCGCAAAAACTTGACCTAATTCTGATGGCTACGACTATAACAGTGAAAAGGGATAGGGCAAAACCCTATCCCCTGCTATAAGAATAGATGCGATCGCTGATGTTCAGGTTGCGTTGAGATGCCACTTAACGCTTCGCAGCAGGTTCCCTACGGTTTGCCAGACTGACTGCTGCTTTCTGCCAAGGGCAGCATCATAACTGGCGTAGGCTTCCTGATACCGCTCCAACCGTTGTAAGGCGGCACCCCGAAAAACCCAGGCTTCGTTATGCTGTGGATTAATCTCCAATGCTTTTTCACAACTTTGCAGTGCTTCTTCTGGCTGTTCCAAATAAATCAGCATCACCCCTCGAATCGTCCAGGCAGCATAGAAGTCAGGGTTAATCTCGATCGCCCGCTCGAAGCTGAGTAGTGCTTCCTCGTAGCGTTCCAGATGGGCCAGGGCATTTCCCCGGTTATACCAGGCGATCGCGCTAGTGGGTTGTGCCTCAACAATTTGGCTGAAGACGAGAACGGCTGCCTCATAGCGCTGTTCGCTCATCAGGGTTTCACCATATTCAAAGGTGAGTCGATTCAGCCTTATTTCATTCTTTAATGGATGCGGAAACTCGATGCGGGTATTTTCCATGGTAGGTTATAGCGATTCGATTCAGTGGTTGTTATTAGCCTTCGACTCGGGTTAAATGAATCTGGTAGAGTGACTCATAAGGAATATTTCTTCCTTAATCTTAAGAAGGTAAATCAGGTAAAACTATCAGGAAATTCCTGAAATTAAAACGGATGCAGAGATGAACTCTGTAAAGTTTTAAGGGGTTTCTCCGGAACAAGATTTGTAAAATCCTGGTGGCTGACGGGCAAATCCATCAAGCAGATCTATCCCTTCAGACAAGCCGCTAGGGAACAACCACTCCTCATCCAGAAGAAACTCAGTTGCTTGCTGGGGTGACTTCAGGGATGATTGCTCTTGCTTAAAAGATAAATGGATCACTGTGCTAATAGGCTGTGTGAGGTAAGTTACAGAGGCGATCGCCTCATGTCTAAGACAGGCAACGACGAAAGAATCATCAGATTTTGTCACTTCTATTTGTTAGTCCGCCAATGAAACTCTTTGACTGGATTGTTGTAGGAGCAGGAATGATGGGTGCTTCACTTCATTCAGGATGGGACCCTTAGAATCGGACAGGTCAACCGGGTCCTGACCGATCCCAAAGTTCCCGTTTCTGCCCAAAAAAGTGAAGCAGAAATCCGCGACCGGGTCGGCACTATTCTGCCTCCTCTGGAAAACTTACCCGATCGCTGGCATCACTGCTTAATTGCATTCAGCCGCGATCGCCTTCCCCTGGTGAGTGCCATTCCTGGAACCCAGGGTGTGCATGTCTTCTCTGGCTTCAGCAACCCCCTGGCGATCGTGTAGCTATAAACAAGACTATTAGGACACAGCATCCTTCAGAACTGACTCCATCGCCTGCCTTAAAGAACTAAGGCTAGACAAGCTTTTGCGAATGCGGCTTTTGAGCCAAGCCCAACACTTTTCAATCCGATTGAAATCTGGAGAATACGCAGGTAGATACAACAAACGACAGCCGCCGACTCAACGAGTTGAGCAATCTGTCCACTCTGATGAAACGTCGCGTTATCCAAAATCAAAACCTTTCCAGGCTTCAGAGTGGGCAGTAAACACGTTTCGAGCCAGGTTTCAAACACGACTCGATTACAAGCCCCCTCCACTGTAAAAGTGGCACTCAACTGGTGCTCACA
>NZ_JBXBCF010000046.1:0-19854 GCF_056784235.1 Kovacikia sp. CALU 1929 | reverse complement strand
GTTTAAGTGCTATTCTGGCTTTCAAACTATTCTCTTTTCTTGGTTCGACTCGCAACTCGGTTCGCTCCGCTTTCGCGTCGCTTCCCCTCACCGCGCTTATCTAATGTAGCTAAATCATCTAGGCCTGTCAAGCGCTTTTTTGAAAAATCCAAGATTTTTTTGAGTATATCGCCAGAACGCTTGCCAGACAGGCATTTTATCCCGAAGCCTATTGAGATTTGAGGGCATCAATGTGTTTTGGGTCAGCCTTTTATCATAAAGTGACCCCTATAGCTAGTGTCTCTGCAAAACAAATAGTGATTTTGATTGTTAACGCAGGACGATCGCGCCTTTGGCTTCAGGAAAAGCTTCTTTATCCACCTGTTAGTCAGCATTAGTCACGGGATGTGCAACTAATTTGCCCCCATCCCCCTTCTCATTGGGGAGAAGGGCTTTCAGACACTTCCTGTTCCCTCTCCCGATGGGAGAGGGCTAGGGTGAGGGCAGTTCTTGCAGGCATTTCAGCAAAGTCGCACATTGCATTAGTCAGCAGCAGATATCAATAGCGGATGGAGTAAAGCAGATCCGTTTCTTCTATTTCAAGCCGTCTTTTCCTTTTCAGCCTTTATCCATTTCAAAGGGCTGACTTTATTACCTGTAAAACGAAAGAGGTAGGGATTTCCTGGTCAGGATTCTACGGAACCCCCCGAATCTTGCTTGTGCTCTAATTTTAGAATCCGACAAGAACTCGACTAAATCTCTCTTGCAATCCAATGAAAACTCCCTTTGCTGCCGTATTACCGCCGTTTCTGTTGCTGGATCAACATTTGCAAAGTTGGTTAATAGAGGATATTGGGCGGGGTGATCGCACCACCCAAAGCCTATTTTTCTCACCCAACAAAAAGGGGCAGGCAGTATGGGTTGCAAAGGAGGCTGGGATTGTCGCGGGATTACCAGTAGCAGCACGTGTGTTTCAGCTTCTTGATCCACAGACAACTTTGATTCCTAAGGTGGCTGAGGGTGAAGCTTGTAAGCAGGGGCAGGCGATCGCTACTCTGGAAGGCTCTATGGAAACATTGTTAATGGGTGAACGGACTGCACTAAATCTAGCCATGCGACTGAGCGGAATTGCGACAATGACACGTCAGTACGTCGCCTTGATTGAGGATTTACCCGTTCAGTTGGTTGATACACGTAAGACGACACCCGGACTGAGGTTGTTAGAGAAGTATGCAACCCAGGCAGGTGGAGCAGTAAACCATCGAATGGGGTTAGATGATGCGGTGATGATTAAGGACAACCATATTGTGGCAGCAGGGGGGATTGGAAGAGCGATCGCCCAGGTTCGTGCTGGCATCCCATATCCGCTCACGATTGAAGTAGAAACAGAAAATCTGGAAATGGTGAAAGAAGCTCTGAAGCATGGAGCAGAGATTATTATGCTGGACAATATGCCGCTAGAAATGATGCGGCAGGCGGTTGAAATCATCCGCCAAGCGAACCAGAGCATTAGGATTGAAGCGTCTGGTAATGTTACCCTGCAAACCATCCGTCAAATTGCAGAAACTGGTGTTGACTACATTTCGAGTAGTGCTCCGGTAACGCGATCAACCTGGTTAGATTTAAGTATGAAAATCAGTTGAGAACCTATCACCTGCCACCGCGATCGCACACCTGGGTCAATTCCAGCAGTCGATTGCCCACTTCCTGAGTTAATAAATCAGAGTCAGGATAACGCCATCGCCAGTTACCAGCATACTGACTGGGGTCATTCATACGGGCATGCCCGTCCAGGCTTAGAACATCTTGCAGTGGGATAATTGCCAGGTTTGACACCGAAGCTAAAGCCATACGAATCAAGATCCAGTTAATTTCCTGAATGTCTGCCGCCGATGAATAGCCCAGGTATTTTGCCAGAAATTGCTTTTCATCAGCAGAGGCTTGCTGCCACCAACCGATCGCCGTGTCGTTATCGTGGGTACCGGGATAAACCACACTATTTTTGACATAGTGGTGCGGTAGGTGAAGACTGGTGGGGTCGTTGCCAAAGGCAAATTGCAAAATCCGCATCCCAGGGAAATTGAAGCGATCGCGCAATGCCTCCACTTCCGGCGTAATAATGCCCAAATCCTCTGCCAGGATCGGTAAACTACCCAGTTTTTGATTTAGTGTTTCAAAGAAAGCTTCACCCGGTGCTTGAATCCACTCGCCGTTGATGGCAGTCTCTTCGCCAGCGGGAACTTGCCAGTACGCTTCAAAACCCCGGAAGTGATCAACCCGCACCAGATCCACATAGAGCAGTGTGGCTTTGAATCGGTTAATCCACCAGTCAAAGCCTGTTCTTTCCGACTTTTCCCAGTCATAGACCGGGTTGCCCCATAGTTGCCCAGTCTCACTAAAGTAATCGGGCGGAACTCCGGCAATGTAGGCAGACTCTAAGGTCTGCGGATCCAACTTAAACAAATCGGGATTTGCCCACACATCTGCACTGTTATGGCAAACGTAGATGGAAACATCACCAATAATTTGAATTTGTTTTTGATTCGCGTAGGCACGTAGCCTGGACCATTGCTCAAAAAACGTGAACTGCAAAAATCGCTGGTACTGAATCTGATCGTGTAATGCTTCCATTTGCGATTTAAGAGCATCTGGCTGGCGACGGGCGATCGCCCGTTCCCACTGGCTCCAGGGTTTGCCCTGGTTTGCATCCAGTAACGCCATAAATAGAACGAAATCATCTAGCCACCAGGATTGTGCCTGACAGAACTGGTCAAACTGGCGCTGTTGATTGCCTGATTGGGATTGTTGAAAACGCTGAAATGCCAGCTTTAGATACTTCGTTTTGTGGTCAATCACCCGGTCAAACTCGACGCGATCGGAATGGCTATCCAGCGGTGTCAGTTCGTTTGACTTCAGCAATCCTGCTTCAGCCAATTGCTCCAAACTAATGAGTAACGGATTTCCAGCAAAGGCGCTGAAGTTCATAGTATAGGGCGAATGCTCATACCCGGTGGGTCCCAAGGGCAATACTTGCCACAACGTTTGACCACTGCGCTCTAAAAAATCGACAAATTCATAGGCTGATCTGCCCAAATCACCAATTCCGTGCTGGCTGGGTAAGGAAGTGGGATGGAGCAAAATTCCGCTGGCGCGTTGAAAACTCATGGCAGTTGCTTAGTTGAAATAGGGCTAAACCTATTTATCTTTAAGAAAAAATAGGGGTTTACTGGCTCTATCTAAAGACAGGCTTTTTAATTTAAAGGGATGAAGGCAGAGGAGAGAGGGAGAAGAGGAGAGAGGGAGAAGAGGAGAGAGGGAGAAGAGGGGAGGGGGAATCAGGGAAAGGACTCCTGGCTAAGTTCTGGCTTAGCAACCCTTCTATGGAAGCTAGAGCTTCAGTCCGGCATTACCAAGCTTCAGCTTGGTAACAAGCATTCAACTCTCTTCCTTGCGTAGGATGGGGAAACCGACCCTATTCGTTATTCTATTGACGGAAATTTGTGTGTCACAGCAGGCTTGGGATGACCTTACAAAACGATGCTCTCTGGTTCAAAAATGCCCTCATTTATGAGGTGCCCGTCCGTGCCTTTGCTGACAGCAACGGGGATGGCATTGGTGACTTTAAAGGGTTGACCGAGAAACTGGACTATCTGCAAGACCTGGGAATCACTGCCGTCTGGATCCTGCCGTTTTTCCCCTCCCCTTTGCGGGATGATGGCTACGACATTGCCGACTACACCAACGTCAACCCCATTTATGGCACCTTAGACGACTTTAAAGAATTTCTGGAAGCCGCCCACCAGCGAGAGATTCGGGTCATTATTGAACTCATTGTCAACCATACTTCTGATCAGCATCCCTGGTTTCAACGCGCCCGCAGGGCACCCAAAGACAGCCCAGAGCGAGATTTCTACGTGTGGAGCGATACACCCGAGAAGTACCGCGAAGCCCGAATTATTTTCCAAGATTTTGAATCCTCTAACTGGACGTGGGATCCACTGGCTCAAGCCTATTACTGGCACCGCTTTTACTCCCATCAACCGGACTTAAACTACGACAATCCTGCCGTGCGTCAGGCAGTGTTTGAAGTCCTCGACTTCTGGCTTGATATGGGGGTCGATGGTTTGCGAATGGATGCCGTGCCTTACCTGTATGAGCGGGATGGAACTAACTGCGAAAACCTGCCAGAAACCCACGCTTTTCTAAAACAAATGCGGCAATATGTGGACGATCGCCACCCCAACCGAATGTTACTGGCAGAGGCAAACCAGTGGCCCGAAGACGCTGCCGCCTACTACGGCGATGGGGATGAATGCCACATGAACTTCCATTTCCCCTTGATGCCACGCCTGTTTATGGCATTACGGATGGAAGATAACTTTCCAATTGTGGACATTTTGCAACAAACCCCACCCATTCCCGATAACTGCCAGTGGGGGCTATTTCTGCGGAACCATGATGAGCTGACCCTGGAGATGGTCACCGATGAAGACCGAGACTATATGTACCGGGTCTATGCCGAAGATCCGGAGATGCGGGTGAACCTGGGGATTCGGCGGCGGTTGGCACCTCTATTGGGCAACGATCGCCGTCAAATTGAACTGCTCAATTGCCTGCTGTTGTCCCTCCCCGGAACACCCGTGCTGTATTATGGCGATGAAATTGGCATGGGAGATAACGTTTATGTGGGCGATCGCAACGGGGTTCGCACGCCGATGCAGTGGAGTCCAGATCGCAATGCCGGTTTCAGCCGCGCCAATCCCCATCGGCTGTACCTGCCCCTGATTGTCGATTCGGAATATCACTACAACACTGTCAATGTAGAAGCACAGCGGGCAAATTCCAACTCCCTGCTCAATTCGATGAAGCGGCTGATTGCAACCCGCAAGCGGTTTCAGGCATTAGGGTTGGGAGATTTTCAACTGCTGCACCCGGATAACCGAAAGGTGCTTGCCTTTACCCGCACCTACGAGGATGAACAAATCCTGGTCGTGGCGAATCTGTCCCGCTTTGTGCAAACCGTCAAATTAGACCTGGGTTCCTTCAAGGGACGGGTGCCTGTGGAAATCTCTGGTCGCACCGAGTTTCCAGAAATTAGTGACGCTCCCTATTTCCTAAGCATTGGTCCCTACGCCTTTTACTGGTTCACGCTGAAATTACAACCCAGTTCACTCCAGCCGAAACCTCAGGCAGAAATCCCGACTCTAGTGGTTAGCGGACAGTGGCAGTCGGTATTCTCTCAACCGGAATTAAGAGGCAAATTAGAGTCCCTCCTGGCTGATTACCTGTGCCAATTCCACTGGTTTGGCGGCAGCACCCGCACCGTTCAAAACGCCAGGATGATTGAGGCGATCGCCATTCCGTACAACAACCGTAAAGCTTACATGGTATGCCTGCATGTGGATTACATTGAGGGCGATCCGCAAACCTACTGGTTGTACCTCAGCTATGCCCAGGGTGAAAACGCCATCCAGCTTTTGACCGAAACTCCCCAGTCTGTGATCGCCAGACTAAGAACGACGGGGACTGACGAAGTAGCAGTCTTATTTGACGCGATCGCCGACAAGTCCTTCCTGGCTGCACTATTGGAAGCAACTGCCCGCAGCCATACCTATCCAGGCAGTGCAGGTGAACTGACGGTCACCGCGACCGAGTTATTTGAACCCCTCAGTGGCGGTAACTTACAGGTTGAACCATGCCTGGTCAGCGGAGACCATAGCAATACCTCCATCATTTACTTTGATGCTGCCAGAAGTGGAACTTCTCCCCAACTGATTCTGAAACTGTTTCGTAAAGCGGAGACTGGCATTAATCCCGATCTGGAAGTGCGCCGGTTTTTAGACAAGCAGCATCGGTTTGAACATATTACCTCCATTGCTGGATGCCTGGAATACCGCCACCCGAACGCCGCACCCATCACGGTTGGCATTTTACAGCAGTACATTTCCGATGCCCGCAATACCTGGGACTACACCCTGGACAGCCTGCGCGACTACTTTGAGCATGTTGCCATGCAGTCAGCCGAGATGGCTGAAGTGCCTGTACCATCCATATCTTTGCTAGAGTTGCAGGCAGTATTTGACGAGGAATTGAAAGGGGAAGATTCCCTTTCACGGACGGTCGGAGAGTCAGGACTACTCTCGCCTTCTCTGATTCAGTATGTTTCTGAGCCTGCTGAAACGACCGCCGCACGGCTGTTTGCCTCCCATACCATCGGTTCCTATCTGGCAAATGTGCAGTTGTTGGGACTGCGAACGGCTGAATTGCACGTTGCCCTGGCATCGGATCCGGAGGATCCTGACTTTGCACCAGAACCGTTTACCTCGTTTTATCAGCGATCGATTTATCAGTACTCTCGAAATTTGGTCGGTCACGTCTTCCTCTTGTTAAAAGAACGCCTCAATTCCCTGCCAGCAGATGCAAAACCACTGGCTCAGACGGTATTGCATCACCATCAGGATTACCTGGAACGGTTTCGGCTAATTCTGGATCAGAAAATAACAGCCATGCGAACTCGCTATCATGGCGACTATCACCTGGGACAAGTTCTCTACACTGGCAAAGACTTTATCATGATTGATTTTGAAGGGGAGTCTACCCGCAATGTGAGTGAACGGCGGATGAAGCGATCGCCCCTGCGGGATGTGGCAGGGATGCTGCAATCCTTTCACTACGCAGCCAGTTATGCCCTCCAAAATGAAGTTGAAAATGGCTTCATTCATCCTGACCAATTCCTCCGCATGGAACAATGGGCACAACTATGGGAGAACTGGGTGAGTGCCGCCTTTTTACATGCCTACCTGAAAACAGCCAGCCAGGATTCTTTCTTACCCAAAACCCAGCACGAACTCAAAGTGCTGTTAGACAATTATTTATTGGAACGGGCAGTCTACGACCTGGGTTACAAACTCCTCCACCGTTCCGATCAAGTTCAAATTCAGCTACAGCGCCTTTTGCAGTTTCAGTCGTTGTAGAGTCGAACACCTCAACCAGAGACTTTTCTCTCGCGCTTTCCTGCTTATAGAGTTCTCACTCCTTGCCCCTCATCTCCCACCCACGTAGCCCTTAAACACTAGACTGGGAATACAATCTCTATAGACTTTTCCGTAAGCTCTCAGGAGCGCTAACTCATGGAACCTCTTCTGGCGGCATTGACTCTGGCAATTGTGGGGTATATTTTTGGCTCAGTTAAAGTAATTTACCAGGGGAATGAGGCACTGGTCGAGCGGTTTGGGCAGTATCGGCGGACATTGAAGCCAGGGCTGAATTTCGTGATTCCAGTCATTGATACGGTAATTGAAGAATCGACCCGTGAACAGTTGCTGGATATTGAACCCCAATCAGCCATTACACGGGATAATGTCACCCTCCAGGTGGACGCGGTGATGTACTGGAAGATCCTGGATGTGCAGAAAGCCTATTATGCGATCGAAGACTTGGAGGAGGCTTTGCGGAACCTGGTGATCACAACCCTGCGATCTGAGATTGGACGGATGGATTTGAGAGAAACAGTTTCTTCCCGAAACAAGATCAATCAGGCATTACTCCATGAGCTAGATGATGCCACAGAAAGTTGGGGGGTAAAGGTAATCCGGGTAGAAGTCCAGGATATTAAACTCTCCGATGCCCTGAGGGATGCGCTGGAGAAAGAGCGAACCGCAGAGAGTTTACGCAAAGCCGCAATTCAGGAAGCGGATGGGATGGTGGAATCGATTAAGCGAATTTCAAATGTGATTCAGACAGAGTCCAATTCTGAAATGGTGTTGAAATATCTGATCGCCCAGAAGTATGTGGATGCAAACTACAATCTAGGAAAAAGTCAGAATTCTAAAGTGGTGTTTATGGATCCGGGACAACTGACCGAAGCCGTGAGCCATTTAATTGACACCGATCGTAAACACAAGCCAGACGGTGGCTCCAGTTCTAGTTCCAGCTCTAATCCTGAGTAAGCTTCCCATCTCACTGCGCTTCTCTCTGGGGTGAAAACCGCAGGCGATAGTAGTAAAGAGCAACGGGCTGATCGCCTGCTTTGAAGTACTGCGGATCCTGGGGAGAAAGATAAATCGCAGTTACCTGGTCTGCTACGATCGCCCCCTCTTTAGCTGGCAAGTACTGATAATCCGTGGTTGTTTCCACCTGGTTCAGGTAGGGTTGGGGAGTTCCCCGAAAGACTTGCTGGAAAAGTTCGCTAGTAATAAAGCGGTTGCTGCCAGCAGTCTCGGTTGCCCGTCCTGTAATAACGGAAACCAACTGGCGACCTTCGTTCAGTGTACTGACCTGGCGGTTAGGGTTTGCAGGATCCACCTCGACGGCGAGAACGGCGCGATCGCCCAGGTATGCCCTTGCCAGGTTTAGCCCATTAAAGGCGCGATCGGAGACTATCGGATCTTTGCCCAGCGGTTTAAGCGGCAGGGTCAGAGGCGATACAGCGACCTTGCCCGGTAAAGAACTGGCTGAAACAAACCTAACCCGACAGGTCACAGGCTGATTCACATATTGCCGATTGCTATCAAACCCTGGAGTCACCACCTGCGGTGCCAGAGGAGCCACCAGGTCTACTAGCGTACTCGTCATTTCCCAAGTGCCTTTAAACCAGTCAGGGTAAGCCAGATCACCCTCTGCCGGTTGCACCACTGGCTTACTATCCCATTCAGGAAAGGCGGCTAACCGGTCAGCCAATCCCCCTGCATTCGCTGCCCCCATTCCCAGGAACCAGGACAGCAGAAAACAGCCAACCAAAACAACCCAGCGATCATACGCAAACCCCACCAATCTTCCCGGCGTTACTGATTTTGGGTATGAATTGAGAGCAGGATGAATTGAAACTTCATTCCAATTCATCCTGCTAGTTAGCACCACCATCTTCTCCACTCTGCCTACCCAAACGTCCTCCTATTTCCCCAACCCCTCACCTCTTCACCCCATCTCCCCCTCACCCAGCGGCGCTGGCTCCCACACTTCCCCATAGTCCTGCCTCAACTGCATCCAGGCTTCGACCTGTCCAGGTTCGTACTCCCCCGGTTTCCCCCACTGCAAGAAAAGGCTCAACCCAGGAGTCCCTGTTTCATCCAAAAATCGAATGGCATAGGTGGTAAAGTTGCCTCGTTTGGCTTCCCCCGTTTCAAACTTCACCTGCTTAATAGCATCCATATTCAGGTGAAACTCAAACCCTTCCGTATGCATATTCGCATATCGACCCTTGGGCAACTCAGCATAAAACAGTTTTTCTACCTTGCCTCGCGCTTCCAGAACGGCAGCACTGCTGGTCACAATCAAGCGCAGGGTGCCGAGGGTATGGCAGGTTTCTAAAAAGTCTTTCAGGGTGGCAGTCATAGCAGTTGAGGGGTTTGGGTTAGTTACAGGGTATGGATTACAAGTTACAGGGTACAGGATAAAGCGCTTCCATAAACCACACAAAAAGGATGGGTAAACCTAGTCAGTCTCCCGCAATTGGTAATTGAGTTTACTAAAACTTAACCCACCATGTAGTGACCAAGACTTACACCTTAGCCATAGATTTGGTGAAATTAGGGACGTACAGGTATAGCAGGTGCCAGGTGAAAAAGGGCATGTAACAAAGTTTTCTGTTTGGTAATTTGTCCTAGCCCTGATGGCTGCTGCTATAACAAAACGTCTTAGGGACATCTCGGCTTTAGATGAATGGGTCTGGCTCTGAAGCATGGTGTCTCTCTAGCGTAATTTTGTGCGCTCAAATTACAACAAAGGGAGAAAAGAATCGTGCTAACCCGGATTTATAGACTTGCGATCGCAACTGCCAGTGCCTTCTTAGGTGCCACTACCATCAATATCAGTTCTGCCAGTGCCTACAACTTTTCTTTTAACCTCGATTTGGATGGCAGCGAACTCTTGACTGGAGAATTTGCTGGGACTGACACGGATGGCAATGGTCAGCTAGATGGAAACGAGTTCACGGCGTTTTCTTCCCTTTTCCAGGGAAGTGAACCGGGGTTTGAAAATGTTACCTGGGGACTGACCAACCTGGCTCCGTTTAGTTTCTTTGTCACACCCAATTTCTATAGCTTCTGGATCACCGCGCCCACTGCTGATTTAACAGGGACAGGCTGGAGAAGCGACAGCACCCTTGGCGAAACGGCGGTTGGTTTTGCCTTTACCCCAGACAGCATCGCCGGACGCTACTTCTCCCAGGACACCCTTTCCTTTGGTGCCCCCGCTGAGGCAATTCCCGAACCCACCACTATGGCAGGGATGGCGGTGGCAGGGCTGAGTCTGGCAGTTGCCCGTGGTCGCCAGAAAAAGGGGCAGAAGAGCTTCAGAAATAGAAGCTAATTGATTTGAGAGCAGGTCAGGGGCGGTTCTCGGATAGCGCGCCAATGGTACTCGCGATCGCCCATTCCTTGTCTTTCTGCCCCAGCAACCAAAGATAGATTACGCAAGAGAGGGCGATCGCTTCCGCCTCAACCTCAATCGGGAGGTTAACGGGCAAACAGGGCTTTCATGCGGGAACCCAATGGGGCACGGACTTTCTGGGAATAGAAGGAAGCCGCTTGTTTGCCCTGGGCACATTCCTGGGAAAAGGTGATTAAGTGATGTCCAACCAAGCCGATGTGAATCAGGTTCTCGATTTTGCCCGCCTTCAGCTTGGGTCCCGCCATCTTCCAGAAGGTCTTGCGGTAATTACTGAACAGCCCAATCCGAATGACGAGGTTTCCTAAAATCCATAGCCCTTTACGGATATTCTTCTTGGAAACCCGTGCCGGACTCAGGGGTGGTTTAATCCGGTTGGGATAGGTGTGCTGCATATTGTAAGCAAACCGCTCGTAGAGAAACTCCGGCTCGTAGGCGGTGGTAATCACCTTCTGCCACATTTCCAAGACCTGTTCGTAGGGAAGGAGAAAGTCTACATTCGATTCGCGGTTTTCGTCAAAGTTTAATCGACCTTCTGCTTCTAACCTGCGCCAGAGAGGAGTTTTGGGCAGGGCGTGCAGCAGATTGATGGTGAGCATGGGCATCTGGGAAAGGCGGATGAATTCCAGGATGCGATCGCCCGAATCGGGGGTATCGGTGTCCAGTCCCATGATGATGCCTGAAACGACTTCCATCCCGTAGCTATTGAGAGTTCTAATTCCTTCCAGAATCGACATGCCACCCATTAAATTCTGCTGCTTAGAAATGGACTTAAGCGCGTCGGTTTCCGGGGTTTCAATACCGCAGAAGACCGTGCAGAAGTAAGCCTCCCGCATCATTGCCAGCAGTTCCTTATTCTGTGCCAGGTTGAGCGTAGCTTCACAGGCGAACTGAACGGGGTACCCATTCCGCTTTTGCCAGTCGATCAGGTAGGGCAGCAGCTTCAGGGCAGCGCGGCGATCGCCAACAAAGTTGTCATCCACAAAATAAACTGCCCGCAGATTACCAGAGGCTAACATTGCATCGAGTTCAGCAATGATCTGCTCAGGCTCCTTTAACCGAGGATTGCGCCCGTAGAGTTCGGGAATATCGCAAAACTCACAGCGATAGGGACATCCACTGGAGTACTGCACATTGCCAATGAAGTACTTGTTCAGATCAATCAGGTGATATGCCGGGATCGGAAACTCATTCAGTGGCAGGCGTTCCTTCGTCTCAAACCGGATCTGTTGAGGCGGTCGGTCAAAATGAAAGTCGATGTATTCAATCATCCGATCCATTGCGTCGCCCAGTTCGCCAATATGGATTAGGTCAAAATCCGGATAATACTCTGGGCAACCTGACACCGAAGGACCGCCCAACGCCGTGAGCTTATTGAATCGGTGCGCCATCTGATTAATGTGGTTGATCTGAGGGCGCTGAATGTGCATACCACTGACAATCACCGCATCTGCCCATTTGTAATCAGCGGGTTTTGCCGAGTGAATATTTTCGTCAATGAAGCGGATTTCCCACTCCTGGGGCAGATAGCTGGCTGCAACCAAAATTCCCTGGGGCGGCATAAACGCCTTGACTCGACCCAGCAGGGGATAGGAATTATTAAACGTACCAAAGGAAGGACTGTATTTGGGAAACACACACAAAATCCGGCGATGATTCACCGGAACATAGCGTGGTTTTCCAGGCGCACTTTCGGGAACGGGTTTCTCAAAATCCTTTAACGTCGCAGTCATTCCAACGCTTCCTCACATCACAGCACAAGACTTTGCATCAGCAGGTGAGAGAAATAAAACGCAGGACGCCTTAGTCACCGTTGTAAAGCATCAATCACTGGCAGCAGGGGTTACGGCTGCGCCTAACCCATCCTACGAGATCCGACCATCAGGAACGGCGATCGCTCGTTTTAATTTCACCGACCTACTTACTCAAGAGTACTTGATGCCACTGTAAGCAAGTCTGATAGGCGATGGCAAGGGTTTTCAGAACAGTTATCACTCCATCAACTCTTGGGTTTCTGGGTTGAAGCCACATGCAGTTCCTTTAACTGCCGATTGTCTACACCAGAGGGGGCACCTGTGAGCAAACAGCGGGCTTGTTGGGTCTTTGGAAATCCAATTACATCCCGAATCGACTCCTCCCCTGCCAGTAACATCACCAGGCGATCGACCCCGTAGGCAATGCCACCGTGGGGGGGAGCGCCATACTCAAAGGCTTCCAGTAGAAACCCAAACTTGGCATGGGCATCTTCCGGCGACAACCCGATGGTTTCAAAGACCTGCCGCTGAATATCAGGTTGATAAATCCGCAGGCTACCACCGCCCACTTCAAAGCCGTTGTAGACCAGGTCATAAGCCTGGGCACGGGCAGTTTTGAGATCCTGCAAATCTTCGGGAAAGGGCGCAGTAAACGGATGGTGCAATGCCTCCAATCGCTTTTCATCGGCATTCCATTCAAACATGGGAAAGTCGGTAATCCAGAGCAGGTTAATCTGACTGGGATCAATGAGTCCCTGTTCGCGGGCGACCACCTGGCGCAGCCGATCCAGGGTTTTGTTCACAATCTCAAAGGAACCGGCTCCAAACAGCAGCAGATGCCCCGGTTTTGCCCCGGTACGGGTGAGAATTTCCTGTTTCTGCTCATCCGTCAGGTTGTCTTTGATCGCACCGATGGTGTCGATCGCCCCATCATCCCGCACCCGAATGTATGCCAGCCCCTTTGCGCCGCAGGTTTCTGCCTCTTTAAATAAATCGCCAGCGGGTTTAATCCGCACGTTGGAGATCACATCATTGCCATTGGGAATGGGCAGAATTTTGACGATACCACCCTTTGCCACTGAGTCAGAAAAGACCTTGAAGCCAGAGTCTTTCACGACATCGGAAACGTTGACCAGTTCCAGCCCAAACCGGGTATCGGGTTTATCGGAACCGTAGCGATCCATTGCTTCGGCATAGGTCAAGCGGGGAAAGGGACGGGGTACATCGATCCCCTTCACCGTCTTAATCAGAAAGTGGATCATCTCCTCGTTCAGAGCCAGAATTTCATCCTGCGTCATGAAACTCATTTCCATGTCCAGTTGGGTAAATTCTGGTTGGCGGTCTGCCCGCAGGTCTTCATCCCGAAAGCAGTGAGCAATTTGATAGTAGCGATCGCACCCCGCCACCATCAGCAGTTGCTTAAAAAGTTGGGGCGACTGGGGCAGGGCAAACCACTCCCCCGGATTGACCCTGGAGGGCACCAGGTAGTCCCTTGCCCCTTCTGGGGTAGACCTGGTCAGGACTGGAGTTTCGACTTCTATAAAACCGTGGGTGTCTTCCAGGTAACGGCGCAGGGTTTTAATCACTTGATGGCGCAGTTGCAAATTCTGACTCATACGCTCTCGCCGTAAGTCGAGATAGCGATACTTCAGCCGCAATTCTTCCCGCACAGACTCCGTTTCAGCCATAGACACCTGAAACGGCAGTTGTTTCCGCACGGCGTTGAGAATCTCAATCTGCTCGGCATAAATTTCGACCTCACCCGTTCCTAGCTTGGGGTTTAGCGACTCCGCCGGACGCTGGCTGACCCGACCGGAAATCTTCACCACATACTCATTTCGCAGCGCTTCTGCCTGGGAATAGGAAGCGGGGGTGCGTTCGGGATCGCTAACGATTTGCACAATCCCTGCGCGATCGCGCAGGTCGATAAAAATTACCCCACCATGATCGCGGCGACGATCCACCCAGCCACACAGGGTAACCGTCTCTCCAATATGCTCAGCGCGGAGTTGACCGCAATAGTGGGTTCTCATAGCTCTCAACAAAAAAATGGATAACTCTGAAAGGCGCGTGAAATTGGAATAGACAGCCACTTCCACAAAACCTATCTATTATCTAGCATTCCATGACTCGTGAACAGATTGGTCCGTGGATACGGTGGATTCAATCCAGGAAGTTTTTCAATCGGCTTTATAGCGATTCTTCAGACGAGTAGGGTCCAAACTAATGCCAAAAACCCTTGCTATATAAAAAGCCTTGGGGAAATGTCGATTAAGGTTATACCAATTTCTCTTTGAAGCTGCACAGAAGAAAGCCTGGTAGACAAGGGGCTTAAGCCCCTTATTAAGTGCAAACTCATATTGAACTGGTATTAGCTTTCCTGGCTTTGGCTTCCAATCTGCCTATTTAGAATTCTTCGGCTGATTTAACGTATCCCAGGCAACCCTTGCGGCATCTGCCATCCGAACCCCAAGCGACTCAATTTCGCTAGCCACCACAAGCCAGTTTTTTTCAGCCTCATGTTGAATCTGATGAACCGATTGCTCAATGCGATCGCGCTCTATCAACTTATTCTGCTCAACGGCTTCCCGCGCCTGCCGTACTGCGTTCAAATACGCCTCACGGGTCAAATCGCCCGCCGCCTGAATCTCTGCTTGAGCACGCCGCTTAATGGCATCAATCAAAGCCTGAGTTTCTTGCTGCACCGCTTTGTTCTTATTCGATAGATCAGTCTCTACCAAGTCATTTTCCTCAGGACTCACAACAACAACCGTAGGCTCAGTGTTGGGATCAGCAGTCATGGGATACCTCCTTAGAGAAATTAATGGTCATCCTTCATCCTTCATCCTTCTAAACCGTTCCCGTCGTCACCATCTGTTGTTCAAGTTGAAGCAACCGTTCAATCCGCGCTTCCGTTGGGGGATGAGTAGAAAATAGACTAGCAAACCCCTGACCAGAAAAAGCGTTAATGATGAGCAATGGCTCAAACGAAGGGTTGCCTTGAATCGGTACCTGACGGGCACCCATCTCTAGTTTTTGTAGTGCACTTGCCAGGGCACGGGGATTACCCGTCAATTGGGCAGCACCCGCGTCAGCGGAAAACTCTCGCGTTCGTGATATTGCCATTTGAATCACAGTGGCAGCCAGTGGAGCTAGAACCACGGTCAACAACAGACCAATCGGATTGGGACCCTGGCGGTTATCGCGATCGCTATAGCTCGCCCCTAAACTCGCCCACTGCGCCATGTAAGCTAACTGGGAAATTGCTCCGCCAATGGTTGCTGCCACCGCCTGAGTTAACGTATCACGGTTAATCACATGGGTCAGTTCATGTCCAATCACGCCCTCTAGCTCCTCCTCAGACAGAATTTTGACAATGCCTTCCGTAACAGCAACCGCTGCGTGCTGGGGATCGCGCCCCGTGGCAAACGCATTCGCCGCAGGACTGGGAATCACATAAAGGGCGGGGACAGGCACATTACCCCGTTGGCTCAAACGCTCCAACATGGCATACAGTTGGGGGGCTTGCTCACGACTGACCGGCTGGGCACCATAGGCAGCGAGGGCAATTTTGTCTGAAAAGAACCAGGAACCCAGGTTCATAACAGCCGCCAACCCGATGCCAACGATAATGCCACTGGTGCCGCCAATGATGTAGTAGCCGATCGCCACCAGTAATCCAGATAACAATCCTAATAGAGCAACCGTTTTGAATTGGTTCATGGCTCTCAATCCTCCTTATACAGCCAATTTCTAAAGTAGGTGTAGAGTTTGTGCAAGTGAGGGTAAGGGGGGATAGGAAGGGGGTGTTGCAACTAAGTGACTCCTAGTACTTTGGGACGTAAGTTCGGCAACCATTCAAAGGGTGTGAGGTATTAGGTGCCAGGTACTAGGAAAGGTAGCCAGATTTACGCCAAGCTCTACTACTCTGTTTGCTTAAGCCCTAAAGATTATTATTTGGCAACAATAATTTTTATGCTTCCTTTACTATTATCCGGTAGGTAAATAAAGCTGTATAGACGGGAAACACGAATAATAATTACGGTTCTAGGCATTCCCTGATAAGTTGCAATGCATTTTGGTAAGGGGCTGAGCAATACTTTAACTCTCAACTCAAAACTCCTGCCTTCTCCCCATGCATTCGCTTCAGTCATCAGGGCTTTGTGAAGCAGCCGAAATAATTGGCAGTTGGACTGTAGAAGACAAGGACGTTCGCACCTTATCTGAGAATATGAAACTGCGGGAGCATAAAGCATCTCACCTGGGATGGGGAATCTTAACGATTCTCTATGCAGGCATCTTCCTGACAATTATGCTGCTGGCATACACAGGCAATCTGCCATCCTACCTGACAGGAAACGATAAACTGGGGCATCTGGTTTTGTATTTCCTTGCAACCTATCTGGGGCATCGGGTTCTGAAATACAGACGGGTAAATCTCTTGGGTTTTCCGATTCCCATATTTCCCCTGCTGTTTGGGATTTTTACCGTTGTAGAAGAGTTTCTGCAAGCACTTTCCCCCAACCGCTCCTTTGATGGGATGGATTTAGTTGCCAGCTTTGCCGGAATCTGGTTAGGTTACTGGTTGGGAGAGAGAGGAGTCAGGAGAGGAGTCAGGAGTGAGAGGAAAGGAGTGGAGCAAGAAGAGTGAGGGGTGATTTTAGTTGTTGGTTGTTGGTTGTTGTACCGATTTTTATCGAGCTGCATCGAATCGGATATTGATTTGTAGCTTACTTCTGCGAACCAGTATTAAGATGAAACCCAACACCAGCAAACGTTCTGTCGGGTTGTCCTGCGGGAAGCAAGCCATAGACCTCAACTATTTGGTCCCTGCCCCCCTGCTCCGTCCCACCTTTGCCCCTCTCCTTCCCCGCCGTGCTATACTCTCAAAGTGACAAGGGCATGTAGCTCAGTGGATAGAGCATCAGATTCCGGTTCTGAGGGTCGGGGGTTCGAATCCCTCCATGCTCGTATGTTATTTGACTAAATAAGTGTCGTTGTTGACAAACTTTTGTCGCTCTGACACTTTTTTTGTCGTTTGCCATATTACTGTCGCTCAAAGTATCGTTGACACGCTGGCAGTCGTTTATTAATCAATGTGATTGCATCTAAATCCTTACTCAGAACCTGATGCTCTATCCTTTCAATCCTCTCTAACTTATAGCTTTTAAGTGTTATGCTTCCCGCTTTAGACACTGCATTTTACTTCACAAACTTTACAAAAAGGCGACTGCGATACACAGAGGGGACTGCGCTGAACGCTACAGGGAGTCACAATCTTTCGATCCGCCCTCTATAAAAGAGACCGATTGCAGCATCGGGAACCACCGTGACGTGGCGCGGAGCCTAACGCTTTCAACTTATCCCTATAGGGGAGGGCGATGGCAATTTCAATGGGAATACCAGTCGGGATACCCCAAGAGCGCATGACTGACCATATCTCTACCTTTCAACCCATCCCTGGACGGGAGGGCGATGGCGACTGCAGAAATTGAGCGATTTACAAAGGCGGCAACCTTCTTTCAACCCATCCCTGGACGGGAGGGCGATGGCGACTCAGCGATCCATCTCCAGACATTGATTCCGGTTGACTTTCAACCCGTCCCTGGACGGGAGAGCGATGGCGACCAGGCAGGACAGGGTTATAAAGTTGCCAATCCTCACTCTTTCAACCCGTCCCTGGACGGGAGAGCGATGGCGACTCCCGCAGCTCAAATCCTTATGAGGCTTGCTCTCTAGAAGCGTTTTTCGCAAAGCTGCTAAAACGTTAGCTGTTGTTGAAAGAGAGTTGCAACTAGCTTCTCTAGAATTAGAAAAAAACCAATTAAAATGAGGATTCTGCGATTTGGCAAACCTCCTGAGATTTTCGCCCTCGCTTTGGTCTGCCAAAAAATTAGGGAGGATTCCTCCTTGCTCGGAGGCGTTTCAGTAACCACCCGGATCTAGCCCTCAGCGCTGGGAGTTCACTCCCTTGGGGACAGGTAGCTACCTGGGTCGGAAAGCAAAACTGCTTTGCAGCAGTCAAACTGACCCATTTTTGTCACAGAACATTGGCTCAAAGAGCATGAACTGCGGCGCTGTTGTTTGTATATTATATTATCAAGGTTCAATTGTACTAGCCCAAAACAATTTGGCGAAAATGATAGGCTGCGATCGCTAAATCCTTTGCTTTTTCTTGAGGACTACCTTGTACAGGTTGTTGTCCTATTTCTACTGAGATGCCAATCTTTGAGCCCGCCCTTTGATGCTTTGAGCTAGCCTGTCGTAGCTCCAGCGGGGCTTAGAGGCACGGTAGCTTTTAGTGTATTTCTCCTGAGCTTCTTTAGAACTACACTTCTGCGCAGCTCTAGCTTGAATTTCGCTCTCAATTCTTTCCCGTAAGCCGCTCATATCAGGTAATACAATGCTGCTAGCCTGATATGCTTGGGCAAGGGAAACATAGCCTTGGCAAGGTGACGATCGAGATATTGTCCCAATCCAGATTCCTTAGCGTACTTGTGTACACCTCGTTGCTGATTCTGTCGTCTCTGGCGTGAATTACGTTGCTGCTGTTGGCGATAGTGGTTCAGCAGTCTGTATTTTTTGAGCCTCAATTGTTTTACAGACTGATTTGATTTTAGACGCAACTTTTTGCCACCTATTAGTAACTGGCGAGTACTTCGGTATGTCAAAGCGACTCCTGTTGTAGCATCTACTATCGCAACGGTTGCTGGACTTTGTAGTCCAAGACTAACCCCCACTAAAATGTGAGTTCGCCCTTGATACAGAGGTTTATTGGGACGCGGAAAAGTATTCTTTAGCCGACTGAGCGATGAATGACTACTCTTAAGGCGGATTATTTGATTTTCACTCAAGTTGGCTTCTTTTCTCTTTTTTTCTATGCTCTTCTTGATTTTTGCCTCCTCCTGCTCACGAACTTGCTGTGTTCCCTCGGCAGTCAGAAAGTGAGTACCAATCGCACATTGAAGCTCAAGATGATAGATATTCCAGGGGCATTTCAACTGTTCAGACTGTGGCTCACCCCGTTTAAGAGCCTTTTTTTTATTGATTTTTAGTCGCTTCTTACTTAGAGCCTCATCTTCTCGCCAAATTAAGCGAGCCGAGCGTAAAAGAAACAAGGCTGTAGAGTGCTCTCCTTGGCTAGCTTTCTTCGTTTGCTAGTCTTGAAGAAATTGCTGAAAATAGTGAAGCTGACGGCGATCGCAATATACTTCAAACACGTGTTGAGCCAAACCATTGAACTTAACGCAGATTCGCCCCTTTTCGTTCTTTAACCATGTCAAATCTTCATTAGTCTCGTAGAAGATGGGATATGGCAAAGGGTTAGACTTTTTTGTAAGCATGGGAAATTGAGAGAGAATTTCAGATTCCCATTGAATGAATTCACTGCCATCGTCAACTGGTCCATCAGGAAGCTGAGGAAGGCTTGTAGAAGTTTCCAGACTCTTTAGAAAAGCGTCTCCAGTTAAATCTCTCCCTTTGGGTAATCGGCAAGCTAACTGTTCTTCAAGGCGCTGGATTTCTTTCTTCTTTTTGCGAAAGTTTTCGGAAAATGTTTTAAGATCCTCAGCCTGTTCGCTGACTCGGCAACTATTAGACTTGTTGCGGAATAAGGGATAATCGAAAGGACTTCATCGAGTATGAGCCAGCATGATCAACCTCCATCGTGCGTTGAATAACGACCGTCTGCTGCGTGCTCTGACAGGTCTAAATCGGCAAGCCTTTGATGAGCTAT
>NZ_JBXBCF010000045.1:0-17003 GCF_056784235.1 Kovacikia sp. CALU 1929 | reverse complement strand
CGGCGACAGTCGCTTGACTACCGATTTGACAATATTGGGAAACGACGATAGCATCAGACAGAATTTTTTATTTGATAGGGGTCAGAATACTATTTTCTGACCCCTTTTTTCTTGTCTTAAGCTTTCTTTCAACACTTCTGGCTGTACACCAGTATTGGGATAGGCATCATCACTGGGTCCAAAGATTCGAGATAGCGCCCCGGAGAAGTACTGGATAACATCATCAAAGAATTTTGGCATACCCATAACATTTACCTCAAAGATCAATGATTAAACTTAGGCTCAACCACAGTGAAAGCCTATCCGAAAACTTCCTGAATTCAGTGCTGGGATTTGGCGGCTAAGGTTTTTGGATAAGTTTTAGGTGCTGAGTTCCAATACTCTAATTCCTCACACCTTGATTATGCCTAAATAACTAATAAATCTCTAATTTCCGAATCATTTATTTAAGTTTTATTTGAATGATTTGATGCTCCTTCATTCCACTTTACTTAAATCACAAAAGGCATCTTAACTGATTGTCAAAACATCTGGACTGATGCCCGGTAGCCCCTCTCCCTAGCCTTTCCCCAAGGGGTTGTGTGTATATACAACGTGTTTTAACCTCTTCCCCACCCCCTCCGAAGTAGAAAGAGGCTTTGAATCCACCCCCTTTCCTTGACAGCCAAGGATCTGGGTTTCATCAGCCCTTATTTTAATGAAAATCACCATAATTTCGCGGTGACGGCGATGGCGAAAATAGCTACCCTGAAAGCATTAAGGAGATTTTCGCTCCATAATCGAAGAAAATATTTGGTCTCATAGGGGAAGTTTGGCTTCCGAGTTTTGGTTTTTATGACTATAATTGGTGGTGCGATGGCGATAGTCTCTTTCCCCTTTGGCAACCGGCATTAACAATCTGAAGCCGGACTTCTCGCGATCGCCCGTGATCAGCAGCTATTTTCACTTTGGACGTTTCCATGATTGTCGAAGACCAGGAACTTACCCTATCTCCAGAGGACTACAGCTTGCTGACAGACCTCTACCAGCTTACGATGACTGCCTGTTATGTCGGGGAAGCGTTGGAGCAGCAGCCAGCCAGCTTTGAAATGATGGTACGTCGGTTGCCAGAGCGTTTTGGCTACCTGATTGCAATGGGGTTGGCACAGGTGCTGGACTATTTGGAGAAGTTTCGGTTTGGGCAAGAGCAGATAGAGGCATTGCGATCGACCGGAATTTTTACCAATGCGCCGGAACGATTCTGGTCTTTGCTGGCGGAGACTCGCTTTACAGGCGATGTCTGGGCAGTGCCAGAGGGAACAGCCGTTTTTGCCAATGAACCTTTGTTGCGGGTAGAGGCTCCCCTCTGGCAAGCTCAGGTGATTGAAACTTACTTACTGAATGCAATCAATTACCAAACTTTAATTGCCACTCGTGCTGCCCGTCTGCGAGATGCAGCGGGACTGGAAGCTACCCTATTTGAGTTTGGCACTCGACGCGCATTTGGTCCCCAGGCATCTCTGTGGGCGGCGCGGGCAGCACTGGCAGCCGGGTTAAATGCCACGTCAAATGTGCTGGCAGCCATCAAGCTAGGACGAAAACCAGTTGGTACAATGGCACACTCCCTGGTGATGGCACTGGCAGCAACCGAGGGCAGCGAGGCAGAAGCGTTTGATACCTTCCATCGTTACTTTCCCGGTGCTCCTCTATTAATTGACACCTACGATACGATCGCCGCCGCTAAGCAGCTTTCCCACAATCTCCAGACCAGCGAAACCCATCTGGCAGGGGTACGGATTGATTCCGGTGATCTGGCAGCTTTATCCAAACAGGTACGGCAACTGCTGCCTGACGTTCCTATCTTTGCCAGTGGCGATTTGGATGAGTTCAAAATTACTGAATTGAAAGCGGCTGGAGCCTGTATTGATGGTTATGGACTAGGCACCCAACTGGTCACAGGTCCTCCCGTCAATGGGGTTTACAAGCTGGTAGAGATCAACGGCATCCCAGTTATGAAGGAAGCCACGGGTAAAGTCACCTACCCTGGACGAAAACAAATTTTTCGTTGCTTTGAAGGGGGAGAGGTGCGGCAGGATTACCTGGGATTGATGGATGGTGAGGAGAGAGGAGAGAGGAGAGAGGGGTCGCCAGGAGAGGTTAGACCCTTGATGCAATTGGTGATGAAGCAGGGGCACCGAGTAGAGCCACCGGAGACTCTGGCACCAATTGCCCAGCGTACAGCCCAGTCCGTTGCCAGTCTGCCAGCCATCACCCGTCAGATACAGCAGCCGACCCCAATCCCAGTCGAACTTTCTGCCGCACTCCAAACCCTGATTCAGAAAACTCAGCATCGCTAGACTATGCTTAACGTCGCTCTTTTTGGCACCAGTGCTGACCCACCCACCGCCGGACACCAGGCGATTCTGGCATGGCTGGCTCAACGCTACGACTCTGTGGCGGTCTGGGCATCCGACAATCCCTTCAAGTCCCACCAGACCTCGTTGAATCATCGGATGGCAATGCTACAACTGCTGATTGACGATATTAAGCCGCCCCGACAAAACATCTGGCTTTACCCAGAACTCAGCCATTCCAGGACGTTCTACACCCTGGAAATTGCCCGCCAAATTTGGACCGATGCCCGGTTTGCGCTGGTGATTGGCTCCGACTTAATTTATCAACTCCCGAGTTGGTACCGGGCGGAAGAAATCCTGACCCAGGTTGATCTGCTGGTCGTACCTCGACCGGGGTACCCTTTGAGCCAATCAGCGCTGGCAGACTTGAGGCGCAGGGGAACCCAGGTGGCGATCGCGGATTTGATCGGTTTAGATACTTCCTCTACCGCTTACCGAGAAAAAGGAGACACCGAGGCACTCACCCCTCCTGTTGAGGCATACATCCACCAAGAGCACCTTTACCCATGTCAGGACACACTCAAAGAAAAACAGCCGACCCGGTAAATCGAAAAGCGCTTGCTGATTTCAAAGTAGGAGTGGACAATGTCATTTTCTCGGTCGATACCGACCAAAATCGCCTGCTGGTCTTGCTAGTCATGCGGCAGGAAGAACCTTTCTGGGGGCAATGGAGTTTTCCTGGTACGCTGGTACGTCAGGGAGAATCCCTGGAAGATGCTGCATACCGAATTCTGGCAGAGAAAATTCGGGCTAAAAACCTTTATTTAGAGCAGCTTTACACCTTTGGCGGACCAGACCGTGACCCGCGTGAAACCAGCTATGGTGTGCGGTATCTTTCGGTCAGCTACTTTGCTCTGGTCCGGTTTGCCGAAGCGGAACTGATTGCTGATGGTGTGAGCGGTATCGCCTGGTATCCCCTTGACCAGGTACCAGAATTAGCGTTTGATCACAACAAAATTCTGGAATACGGACATCGCCGCCTACGGAACAAGCTGGAGTACAGCCCCGTTGCCTTTGAAGTCTTGCCAGAACTCTTTACCCTGAATGACCTTTATCAGCTTTACACCACTGTTTTCGGTGAAAGCTTTTCAGACTATTCCAACTTCCGTTCCCGGCTCCTGAAACTGAGATTTTTAGAAGACACCGGGATCAAAGTTTCCAGGGGTGCCGGTCGTCCCGCCAGTCTTTACCGCTTTGATGCCAAAGCCTTTGCACCCCTGAAAGATAAACCATTGGTGTTTATGTAGTTATGAAAATTGCGATCGCCCAACTCAACCCAACCATCGGTGACCTGTCTGGCAACGCCCAACGAATTCTGGATGCTGCTCAACAGGCAGCAAACCAGGGAGCACGGCTATTGCTGACCCCAGAACTTTCCCTTTGCGGCTACCCACCCCGTGACCTGCTCATGCATCCAGGTTTTGTAGAGGCAATGAGAGAAACCCTGAACCAGTTAGCAAAAGACTTGCCTCCTCAACTGGCAGTATTAATCGGAATCGCCATTGTCAATGAAAAATCGTTGTTGGAAGGCGGCAAACCCCTGTTTAACAGCACCGCTCTCCTGGAGGGTGGTAACATCAACCAAATCTTCCACAAACATCTCCTTCCTACCTATGATGTGTTTGACGAAGGGCGGTACTTTGAACCGGGGTATCAGGCAAACCACTTTTGGCTGGAGCGGGAGAAGGGAGGAGAACCCCACACCCCCATCCACATCGGCGTTACCATTTGCGAGGACTTGTGGAACGACGAGGAATTTTGGGGCAAACGGACTTATCGGTTAAACCCGATCGCAGCCCTTGCAGAGATTGGTGTTGACCTGATCATTAATCTATCTGCCTCACCCTATACCGTCGGTAAGCAGCGACTACGCGAATCCATGCTGAGCCATACAGCAAAGCGATTTAATCACCCAGTTATCTATGTCAATCAGGTGGGCGGAAATGATGACCTGATTTTTGATGGCACCAGTGTTGTGTTTAACCGGCAAGGTGAACTGATCTGTCGCGCTTGTGCCTTTGAAACTGATCTGGTCATCGTGGAATACGATGAGCAAACCAAGAACCTGATACCTGCCCAACTGGACGGGATTGCGTCGTTACCAGAAGATGAAGATGCTGAAATCTGGTCAGCGCTGGTGCTGGGGGTACAGGACTATGCCCGCAAGTGTGGCTTTAGTAAAGCTGTCATCGGTTTGAGCGGCGGGATCGATTCTGCTCTGGTCGCCGCGATCGCCACCGCTGCCCTCGGTCCCGAGAATGTTCTGGGTATTCTGATGCCCTCTCCCTATAGTTCCGACCATTCCGTCAAAGACGCTCTAGCGCTGGCAGAAAACCTCGGAATTCAAACCCATACCCTGCCCATTGGTTCGCTGATGCAGGCATTTGACGCAACCCTTGCCGATGTCTTTGCAGGCAACGGGTTTGGCATTGCTGAGGAAAACATTCAGTCCCGTATTCGAGGCACCCTGTTAATGGGGATTTCCAATAAGTTTGGGCACCTGCTCCTGTCTACGGGCAATAAGTCTGAGATGGCAGTCGGCTACTGCACCCTGTATGGAGACATGAATGGGGGACTGGCAGCGATCGCCGATGTCCCCAAAAACCGGGTTTATTCGATCTGTAAGTGGCTCAACACGAACTTATTGCAGATTGCAGATTCTAGATCAGGCTCATCTCAAAATCCAAAATCCGAAATCATCCCTACCAACATTCTGACGAAAGCCCCCAGTGCCGAACTCAAACCCGGACAGGTCGATCAAGATTCCCTACCACCCTACGACATTCTGGACGATATCCTGGTTCGCCTCATTCATGACCACCAAACCCCTGACCAGATTGTTGCGGCTGGACACAATGCCCAAATTGTTAATAAAGTGGCTAAACTGGTTAGCCGTGCCGAATTCAAGCGCCGTCAGGCACCTCCTGTTTTGAAAGTCACCGATCGCGCCTTTGGCACAGGTTGGCGAATGCCGATCGCTTCCCGCTGGCTACCCAGTGCGCTGACTGAGGAATAGAGGGGTGGAGGAGTGGAGGGGTGGAGGGGTGAATGGAATGATCCATCTCCCCATCCCTCCCCAGCCCTACCTCTCCAGGCAGATAATCCCCTACCGCCTCATCAGGCTGGAAATTTTTACGGTAGAATTCTTCATGAAGTTCCTTTTCTGACGCTCTTTTAGACTCTAAGAAATAGGAGCGTTGCTGAACTGAAATAGGAACTTTCGTTTTAGGCTTTAGGCTATAACCGCACATTAGTAGAGAGAAGAACACATGGCATTTACACAGCCCCCCCTCCCCTTCCCTATGGATGCTCTAGAGCCATACGGCATGAAAGCCGAAACCTTTGAGTATCACTACGGCAAACACCACAAGGCTTATGTGGATAACCTGAATAAATTGACTGAAGGCAAAGACCTTGCCAACAAGTCCTTAGAGGAAGTGATTCAAACTTCCTTCAAAGATCCTGCTCTGACGGGTGTTTTCAACAATGCGGCTCAGGTTTGGAACCACACCTTTTTCTGGAATAGCTTAAAACCCGGTGGCGGTGGCACTCCCTCTGGTGAACTGGCAGACCGAATTGCTAAGGACTTTGGTAGCTTTGATAAGTTCAAAGAAGAGTTTTCCAACGCAGCAGCCACTCAATTTGGTAGCGGCTGGGCATGGCTGGTGGATGATGGCGGTAAATTGTCGGTGATGAAGACACCCAACGCCGAAAACCCCCTGGCTCATGGCAAAAAGGCTCTGTTGACCCTGGACGTTTGGGAACACGCCTACTACATCGACTACCGAAATGCTCGTCCCGCGTTTATCAAGAATTTCCTGGAAAACCTGGTGAATTGGGATTTTGTAACTGAAAACCTGGCTAAATAATCAGGCATCTATTTCCCATCATTAACTGATACCCCCTGAAAACAACCCACCGCTTTTCAGGGGGTTAAAATTTGCCCATATGGTTCAGATGTACTAAACTAGTAATACGATCGCCTTTTGGCTAATGGGGGCGATCGATTTTTTTTGCCATCTTTTTTGATCTTTTTGCCAGATAGACTGGGCATACTGCGTTCACGATTTTGGAATATATCAAGTCTTAAACCCATGCCGCGCTGTGATGACACCGTCTGACCTGGAAGAACTGGCAAGACAGGGAGATGAAGGGGCGATCGCCGCTCTCTTGGCTCAGGTTGTGCAGGAAAGGGGAATTACGGTCAAAGCCCACCAGCGAGAAGACTGCCTGCATATCCTCCTGGAAGCGGATTTGGTGCCTGACCAGGTAATTGCGGTTCGCCTCATCCGTAAGCGTTTGGCTGAACTAGATCTGGCAATTGCCCGCACAGTTAGAATTTACGGGCGATCGCAGGGAGAAACGAAACCCACCTGGACGGTGACCTTCGAGCTAGTCAAACCTCCAGGTTCAAAACCAGCATCAGGCAAACCAACGACCCAACCTTCGGTTCCCAAACCGTCTTCACCTGCCATCCGAAAATCGCTACCGGGGGCACCGATTTTCCAAATTGGGCAGTTTACCTACACCACAGGTGATCTGCAAAACCTGATCACTAAGCTCGACCCCATCAAAGTCTCATTTGTGATTGTGCTGGCTCTCTACGGGTTGTTTGGGTCATCAAGCTATACCGTGGATCGGTTTCTGGAAGGGGGCGATCGCATCATGATGTTTCTGCATGGTGTGAATCTCATTTTCCACGAGGCAGGGCATGTCATCTTTGCAATCTTTGGACGGTTTCTGCACATCCTGGGCGGGTCACTGATGCAGTTTTTAGTCCCTGCCGGAATTGCAGGCTATTTCTTCTTTCATCGGCAACTGTATGCCTGTGCTGTGACCCTCTGCTGGGCTGCTCAAAATCTCTGGGATGTTTCCATCTACATCAAAGATGCTCAGGAACGGGCGCTACCGCTATTGGGGGGTGAAGCTGTTTTGCACGACTGGCACTTTCTACTGCTGGACTTAAATCTGCTAACCAAGGATCAGGTGATTGGCAATCTAGTGTTCTGGATGGGAATGTTGCTGTATCTGGGGGCAATCGCGGCAGGCTTTTACTATTCACAAAATGAGCACCATCCCTCTGTAACCGAAGAATAGTGCAGATGCTTCCAAAAAATTAAAAATTGTATCTATTACTACAGAATGACGCATCCATTAATGGATGCGTCGTAAAATCAGTATCAAAAGATACGGTTTTTCATGCCATGAGCTTTGATTCAGATCTGGACTGGGAAGAAGCTTTTACCTATCGACCCGGACTGACCGTAGAGCTAAAAGCCAAACCGGGCACCTTTGACACGATCGCCCGCTATGAAGCGATGATGGTGCCTTCCATTTGGTTAGAGAATGACCCGGTTCCTCGCTATCCTCACGAGCTGTACGTGGTGTGCCCCTTACCCCGTACAGCATCCTCTGTTAAGTCCCATACTTGCACAGATGTAGCGCTTCCCTGTATAGCCAGTCTGCCTCAGTAACACCCTTGGGTAGGGGTGGGCAGTAGGCAGGGTAGGCATCTCTGCCCATTGGGCGAGACACCATTGTTTTTGGCATTTTCATCGTATTGGCGGTAGGAAATTCTTTGTCTGGTTCAACACTGCGATTGATAAGTTGGCTGGGAGAACTGGTTGAATTAACCTCCGGTGCAGAAGTCCGGTAAGTGGGAGAATTGGCGATCGCCTGGGAAGCCGACAGCAGCAGAATAGACACACTGGCAAATAATACACGGTTCATAGCTAGCCTCCGAAGGTAGGAATGGGATGGTAGGAATGGTGTCATAACCATCAGGTGCTGAACCAACGCTTCAGAGATCGCCTTGTGTCATTTCTGGTTGGTTTTGCACCTGGTTCTACATTCGGATGCCAACATTAACCGTTGCTGAGTCAGCCCTAATGAATTGATGAGGATAGATGGGTAATACCAATTCTCTTTGAAGCTGAACAGAAGAAAGCCTGGTAGACAAGGGGCTTAAGCCCCTTGTTAAGTGCAAACTCAGATTGAACTGGTATAAGTCCAAATGACAGCGGTTTTCAGACGAGTGCCCCACAGGCGATGCTTTTAGATGAATGCGAACCAATGGATTCGGTGTGGCATACACAAATGAAAATGGCTGTAGATCTGCTGGATTGGATGCCGCGGATTAAGCCATAAACTCGGATGATGCCACAATCATGGAGCCGATGCCAGAATCCGTAAATACCTCCAGCAGCAGGGAGTGGGGAATTCGCCCATCAATAATGTGGGCTGCGCAGACTCCCTGAGCCAGCGATCGCACACAGCAAGTCACCTTTGGAATCATGCCGCCAGCTACAATCCCAGTCTCAATCAACTGTCGGGCTTCCTGAATATCCAGTTTTGGAATCAGGGTTGATAAGTCCTTGAAGTCTCTTAGAATCCCAGCGGTATCGGTCAGCAGGATCAGCTTTTCTGCCCCCAGTGCCGCCGCAATTTCGCCAGCAACGGTGTCTGCATTGATGTTGTACGCCTGCCCAGTGTTGTCCGCCGCTACGCTAGAAACCACCGGAATATACCCACTATTGACGAGCGACTCCAGAATGCGGATATCCACGCTGGTCACTTCGCCCACAAAGCCAATCCCTTCCTGGTCTGCCGGACGTGCTCTAATCAGATTGGCATCTTTACCACACAACCCCACCGCTTTTCCGCCTGCCTGGTTGATCAGGGCAACCAGTTCTTTATTGACACGCCCCACCAGCACCATTTCCACCACATCCATCGTGGCGGCATCAGTCACCCGCAGCCCATTCTTAAACTGGGGTTCAATTCCCAGCTTATCTAACCAGGTGTTGATCTCAGGTCCACCCCCATGCACCACCACTGGACGAATGCCTACACAGGACATCAGCACCACATCCCGGATCACCTTATCTTTCAGGCTGCCATCCTTCATGGCAGCACCGCCATATTTGACGACAACCGTCTTTCCAGCTAATTGCTGAATATAAGGCAGGGCTTCGCTAAGAATCCGAACTCTTGTGGCTTCAGTTTCGTGGATGAACTCGTGGGTGGTAGTCATAAAGAGAAAATCAAAACATGCTGATACGCAGTGTAGAGGAAACTGCACCCATCAACACTCTCAATGGCAACAATTTTGCGATCGCCCCTAAATACAAGATCCCCGGCATCTTCAAGATGCCAGGGATCTGAAAGCTAGTTAACAGGTTTCAGGTGGATTACAGGGTTGACAACATGGACGGCAGGAAAAAGCCAACCACAATTGAGCCAATGCCCAAAACCAGCAGCCAGAAACGAGGATGGCTGGTGACATTCCACTTGCTGGGGCAATCCAGCTTCACCAGGTCAATCCAGGGCATAATGCCCCGCCGGAACCAGCCAACCACTGTAACTTCACGATTGACGAAACTGTCCGCCTGACTCATGCCAAACAGGAAGTTACCCAATGGACCAAAGCGCGACGTGTAGCGCAGATAAATCATGCCCGAAGAATCCTGCATCTTCAGGTCAGAGCCAAACTTGTAGCCCGCATCACCCCGACCAATCACAGTTCCAGCCAATTTCACGGCACGTCCCCGTAATGGGCTGGCATAGGGGTCGGACATGAGTGCTAAAACATCCGTCTCAGGGGCACGGTTGAAGTCGGGATACATGAAGACCATTTTCAGCAGAGTGCCCAATCCAAGGCCAATCAGTGCAGGCGAGAGAGCGATCCCCGGATTCTGATTGACAACGGCAAACGCTCCCCCAATTAACAGACCAACGACAGCCAGCACTTTGTCTGCCCAGAGGGCAAAGACATCAGTGGCGAAACTGCCGTACAGTTTCTTCTTGTTCAGGCTGCGTCCTTCGCGCATGACCACGCCCATGTCAAATTCCGTATCCAACCCAAGTTGTTCAGCGTAGGTGCTGAGGGCACGGACTCGTTTCCCTGTGAGGGGATGGGTAGAACTGAGTTCCATCCACCAAGCCCAGGGGTTAAACATATCCCACAGGAAGACTTTGCCAATTTTCTGTGGCTCTGAGGCAACCCGGTAAGCTGTGCCTGTGAATGCCGCCGACTTGGGATCGGCAATGCCCAGGGCACGAGTCCCCTGTAGCACTTTACTGGGTTCCTGACTCCGTTTGCCTTCTTCCAGAATGCCATAGGCAATTTTGACCAGGGCGCGAGACAGTCCATTCGGGTTTCCGGTGACTTCAGCCGCGAAGTGATCCGCGTAATACTCCCGTGTACGAGATAGATAGAGCAACAGATACTCACCCACGACGTAAAACACATACGCCATGATGGTAATGCCACGGGCACTGGTTTTGACCTGATCGTTATCGACCTTATCGGCGATCGCGTCGATGTAGACGTAGAGGAGGTAGGCAATCTGCACCAGAGTCGATGCCAGGGTCATCACTGCAAAGTCCCAGTGGACAATATGCCCTAGCTCATGGGCATAGACGGTGGCAATTTCGTCATCATCCAGGTAGGTAAATAAGCCCTTACTAACCACCAGTCGGGCGCTATTGGGGAGAGCGCCGTAGGTAAAGGCAGTAGGGTTCTGGTCTTCAATCATCCCCAGACGAGGTTGCTTAAGTTTCTTCTGCTGGCAAATCTCCCGCAGGATTCTGCCAGTCTCAGGGCTATAGCGCTCCACTTCGGAGAGAGACATCCAGCGCGTGCCATACAGCCAGCCCTGGATCAAATCCATAATCAAAGGCGAGATGAAGAAGATGGCAGCATTGGCGACAAGGGTAAGGATGACGGCGATCGCAAATCCCAATGTCGGGTTCTCGCTTTCCACAATCAGCATCAGGCTGAGGAACAGCACTAGAATCATCCCAAACAGCAGGGAAATTGTGACTCCGGATGCCATTGACAGACTGGCAGCAACTCCCTTCATGGGTAGCTTGACCCCGCGCCGATCCGATCTACCTGCCTTGGGAATAGAGTTGTTCGCGGTTGGGGGAGCGGTACCTTTGGCATTTCTGGCAAAGGATGGACTGTTAGAGGAATTGGTAACCGATGCTCCATTGGATTCAGCTACTTCAGCCTCTTCCTGCGGATCCTCAGCCGGAACCATCGTCAGAAGAAACTGCTTTGCCCAAATGTGGACATATTCCTTTTCGCTATTCAGCAGTTCCCGACAGAGGGCGATCGCTGGTTCAGTCTGTTCGTCACCTTTGTACGCCTTGACCAGCCACATCTGTGCCTGAGCGTAGTTGCTCTCACCTGGACTGGTGCCCTGACAGTACTGCTCCAGGTGATTCACCGCATCGTCAAACCGCTGGGTTTTGAGTGCCTGATTGCCAGCCTTCAGTAGTTCAGCAGAGCGCTCTGGAGACAGAAGATCTTGGGGCGAAGGGGGAGGAATCACAGAGGCTGGTGCTGCCTCAGTGTTGGTCGGTTGAATGGTTGGACTGTCTGCATCAGCCTGGGATGTGGTTTCAGGAGTAGAGAGTGTAGACAGCGTGCGCTGTGCCCACTCCCGTACCTGGGCATGTTCACAGGTTGCCATTTCCTGGCAGAGGGCGATCGCCTTTGCCGATTGCCCACTTTCCTGATAAGCCCTGACCAGATACATCTGAGCTTGAAAGAATTCTTTAGAGCGACGACTGGACTGACTTCGACAAAATGCCTCAAATGCCTGAACTGCCTCCGGATAACGCTTCTGTTTCAAAGCATTCACCCCAGATTGCAGCAAACCCGAAGGGGAAGACATAGAATCTCTCTCCTGACTGATGAGTGAACGAATTCAGGGGGCTGGTTTAAGAATTCCCTGGATTCAAAGTTATTTATCAACTTCAGTCTGGAGGAGGATGTTTCAGGAATAGAACAACAAATGCGGTGTTGGAAGTCTTGTCTCCGTTTGAACGGTTATTTCCGTTAACGCCAAACCAGTCGTCAGACTCCGGCTGAGAATGGATTGCCAATTCAAGCTTTGCATACGCTCTGGCTGTGATCGGTTCATGCAAACTCTCTGAGGCAGAACAATATCCAGGAAATTTCAAAAAAATTGAGCATGCAGTGCATAACTCCCAAAAGCGGACCGAAAGAGTAGATAGGGAATCAAACGAGCTAAAACAACTCGACCGCCCCCAACGAGTCAACCCTCTGGTTGCTCTGCTTATTCACTACTCTTCAAGGAGACCCCCAATGCAAGCTTTAAAATCTTTCACAACGTTAACCACCCTGGCTGTCATGTTGACAGGAAATGCTGCGATCGCTGGACGGGCGCTGTCATTTGAACCCGACTATGACGAACCAGTACAAGCGGGTTTACAAGTAGCACAATCAGGTTTGCAAATTGACCTACGCTTTGGCGGTCAACATTCTGGGAACCCAGGATATCAGAATCCATACCAACCTGGTTACGGTGGAAACCCATCCCCCCACCGTTCCAGCCGAGTTCAGAACCTGAATATTCGGCTTGACCAGAGAACTACGCTGTTCTATAACTCCAGGGAAGGTTCGGGAACGTTTTCCGACAGCCGCAATGGACAGGTTATCACCAAACTCGATGGCTGGCGCAAAGGCTGGAATTCGATTGTCTCCCTGGGCAACAATATGCTGCTGTTCTACGAACGCCAGACTGGAGAAGGTGCAGTTTACCGCGCTGTGCCTCGCCGAGGAGAGTTCACTCTGCTCAAACTCTATCCCAGTTGGCGCAAGAGTTGGAGAAAGGTCTTTTCACCTACTCCCAACGTAGTCAAGTTTGTTGACTTTAGTGGTGAAACGGTAACCTTCCGAGTGGACAACGCAGGTCAGTTTTATCAGCAGTAAGCCATCCGGCAGTTGTTTGAATTTGTCTTGGACATCTTCACTCAATTGCCTCTTTAAAGAAATTACACCCAGTGTAGGAGCCATCTATGCCCCTGCACTGGGTATTTTAGGAGTTTGTTTCAAAAGAACCAGTGTCATGCTGAACGAATGACCCTTCGACCGCAGACGAGGTTACACAACAACGCTTAACCGCTTAATTTCCCGCTTTGTAGCATATTCCCAGTTCCATACCCCAGGTATTTTGGGTTGTCAGATGCTCTTAGGAGATTTCTAAGAAAAAAGGAGGCGTTGCTGGATTGAAGTATGAATCATGGCGGAACTGGAACATCCCAGAATTTCAGATAGTGAAGTAGCAATTGAACGGAGTGTCCTAGCATCTTCACTGACTTTAAATAACCCAATATCTTACGATGCAGTCGAGCCAGATCATATCTGAATGAACTCATCAGGGTAGCCTTGCGGAGGGTCAGAGAGGTCAATCAATTGGCGATCACAATCAACACAGATGTGATTTCGCTGACCTCTTTTCTTGCCATTCTTACGGATATGAGTGGAGCCGCATTCAGTCCATTGCATGAAAATCTCCCTAATTCATACATCCATTCTGCAACGCCCTTTTTCTTGACACCTACTACCGTTCGGCTGATGCTACTTCCCACTCCAGTGAACAAAACGTTTTTCCAGCAGCAGAAACAGCGCATTTAGAAAATAGCCCAGGAAACCTGTAATCAAAATCGAGGCATACATATCCTGGACATTCAAGATCTGCTGGGCATCAATAATGCGTTTGCCAAGCCCCTGTTCTGTACCAATGAACATCTCAGCCACAATGACAATTACCAGGGCAATACTGATGCCACTTCGCAGCCCAATAAAGGTTTGGGGCAAACTTTCCAGCAACAACACATCTTTGAAGATTTGCCAGCGGTTCGCACCCATGACTTTTGCTGCCAGAATTCGCGATCGCCTCGCGTTAATCACTCCATAAGCACTATTAAACACAATCAATAGGAAGGCACTGAAGGCAGCAATAATCACTTTAGAAATATCACTGACTCCAAAAAACAAAATAAACATGGGAATTAAAGCACTGGCAGGGGTTGAGCGGAAAAAATCAATCAGAAATTCAACGCTACGGTAGAGTTTTTCAGAACTGCCCAAGGCTACACCGATTGGAACTCCCACAATGGCTGCCATCAAAAAAGCTTCAAACGTCCTCACTACAGTGGCAGTGAAATCAGGCAGCATGTTACCTGTAAAGGTCGCTTTGATCAGAGCCGCCAGGGTCGCCAGCGGCGTTGGCAACAACACCGGATTGACCAGACCCGAAACCGAAATCAGCCACCAGCAGCCAAACAGCGCCAAAACGCCAACCAGGGGCAGCAGTTTATCAATCGTTGCAGAGAACTTCTGGGAGCGAATTCGGCGGGAAGAACCAGGTAAGGCGCGAGTGATCATTTTCTCATCTCCTGACGAAAGATTTCCAGGCAATAGCGGCTGACTTCAATGAATTCTGGGGAAGAGAGCGTCTCCAGGGTGCGGGGACGGGGCGCTGCAAATGGTACGGCTTCAACCAGATGGGTGGGACGTTTGCTCAGCAGCAGAATCGTATCTGCCAGGTAAACAGCCTCCTCCAGGTTGTGCACCACCATCAGCATGGGAATAGACGTTGCCATGAAAATTTCCTGGAGCTTTTCCCGGACAAACAGGGTCATCTCAAAGTCCAGGGCAGAAAAGGGTTCATCCAGAAACAGCACCTCCGGGTCAGCGACCAGTGCCCGCAGGATGGAAATTAACTGCTGCTGTCCCCCAGAAAAGTTGTAAGGATAGCGCTTCAGGTCTAAACGAATGTTGAACAGGTCAATCATACGCTCGACGCGATCGCGGCACTCCCGCTCTGGCACTCCCTTAATCCGCAAGGGATAAGCAATATTGTCATAGGCACTCAGCCAGGGAAACATGGAGTCCCGGTAGTTCTGAAACACATAGCCAATCCGGGCACGCCGAATCGGCTTACCATGAATGAACACCTGTCCCCCATCAAAGGGCATCAAGCCACTGATCATATTAATCAGCGTTGACTTGCCACAACCATTGGGACCAAAGATCGACACCAACTGGTTATTCGCCAGATCCAGGCTGAAATTGTCATACAGCACCAGATCACCAAAGGACTTGCACAGACCCTCCACCGAAATAAAATGCTCCGGCGGAGCAATCTTTTGGTTGACATTCAACTCCTGCATCATTTAGCTTCCCCTAGAACAAACTAACTTTCCGTAGCTACCCGACACCTCACACCTGGCACCTGACACCTGACACCTACGCCTTATAAAGCAACCCATTGACATCAATTGAGCGCGAAAACACCCCTTTTTGGGTCATAAAGTCAAAGAACTTCTGGAAATAGTCCACATCGTCAGGCTTAAACTCGTCATAGACCGTATAGGCAACCAGGGGCACTTTTTCAACCAGATCCCCTTCAATAGCGGTATAGCCAACCATGTACTTGCGACATGCATCCGGATCATTGCGAATGTCTTGAATGGCGCGACGGTATGCCTCGATATAGGTTTTTGTGGCAGCGGGATATTGCTCAACAAATTTGGTACTGAGGGCAGCAGAACCGCCAAACCAGGGTGCCAGAGGACTACCCAAAATGTACTTGGCAACCACACCGTTCTCTAGAATGCGCGTGATGCCTTTCATACTGCCAACGGTTCCGGTCGGTTCTAATGTGTAAGCGGCATCAATTTGACCTGATGCGATCGCCCCTACATGCTGCTTAATATCCAATTGAGTCAACTGCGGATCCTGAATTCCGGCATTTTCTAAAATGCCCTGAGCCATTGCCAAATTTTGTGCCCCTGGTCCGGTCGCCACCTTCTTCCCTTGCAAATCAGCCACGGTTTTAATCGGGCTGTCCTTCGCAACAATAATTTGCTCCAGAATGTTCTTGGAGTTACTGGGATTGGAAGCAAAAATCTTAAACAGCCCTGGGGAGGTAATTTCTGCCAGACCCAATGCGCCACTGGCAACCCCATTTCCAGTTCCTTGCAACCGTCCGGCAATCAACGCTTCGGCAACCTGGTTTGCGGAGGCAAATTTGACCGCTTCCACCTCCAATCCTGCGTCCTTGAAATACCCTTTCTCAACTGCCAAAAACAACGGTAAACCCGCCGCTACAGGCCAAAATCCAATCGAAATTTTCCCCGGATTGCTGTTCCCTTCGGTGCCACCACTCTGGGTATTCGACTGGGTACAGCCGTGGGCAGCGACAGCTAAAGTAGCACCCGCACTCAACTGAAGAAAATGGCGTCTACGAATCTTCATAAATTTTTCCCCATAACAGGACTGAGTTGGAGTAGAATTGCATCAATCGCTACAGAATCAGAATTAGACTTGATCTGCGAACTAGACTTGATCAGATTGATACTTCCGCAATCCATCAAGATTTGAGAATCAAATGTACAGAGTGGAAGTGCAGTTTATGGGGAAAATTTGGTGGAGAAATCGTGGAGAATGTCACGAACTCCTCACTGGTTTTTGAAAAGGTAAAATTGCATGGGGGATCTCATTGGAGACTTAACCCCCAATCAAATTGGAAATTTATTGATCAAAAAAATCCATTTGCCTGCGCATCAACAAAAGCAAAGTGCTGCAAGACCTGCACTAAAACCAGTGCGATCGCCCCTTTCCCCATAGGTTCGGTTGAAGCATGAAGCTTGCTTCTCATACCAATTTAAACAGTATTCAGGGCAGATAGGGCATCGAGAATAAATGCATACCCTGTGATGGAAGCAATTAGCTCAGGAGTTAACTGAGCAATCAGTTGATCAACTTTAAGTTGGAGTTGGTCGAGTGTT
>NZ_JBXBCF010000044.1:0-5437 GCF_056784235.1 Kovacikia sp. CALU 1929 | reverse complement strand
CATTTTCCCTCGCAGGTGCCAGCGGTGTTGCTTTCGGTAACAACTTTGCTGCTACCGTGAACAACACCGAAACTCAAGCGATTTCAGTACCTGGGTTCAACCTCGCCGCTGGTCAAGCCACCTCTGCTTCCATCGCTGGCTAAATTTTTCCTTCTCACTTGAACACATCACTACTGACTCTCAATTCAGTCTTATCAGGAGAACAACCATGTCTGACAAAATCGCTCAATCCCATGACACCAGCGTTGAACTGTCCGAGCAAGATTTAGATGAAGTTGCCGGTGGGGTTGCGCTTTCCCTCGCAGGTGCCAGCGGTGTCGCTTTCGGTAACAACTTTGCTGCTACCGTGAACACCACCGAAACTCAAGCGATTTCAGTACCTGGGTTCAACCTCGCCGCTGGTCAAGCCACCTCTGATTCCATCGCTGGTTACATGTTCCCTTCTCACTTGAACACGTCACGCCTGACTCTCAATTCATTCTGACCAGGAGAACAACCATGTCTGACAAAATCGCTCAATCCCATGACACCAGCGTTGAACTGTCCGAGCAAGATTTAGATGAAGTTGCCGGTGGGGTTGCGCTTTCCCTCGCAGGTGCCAGTGGAGTTGCCTTCGGTAACAACTTTGCCGCTACGGTGAACAACACCGACACTCAAGCGATTTCGGTACCTGGATTCAACCTCGCTGCTGGTCAAGCGACCTCTGCTTCCATCGCTGGCTAAATCCTTCTCTGCAATTGATGCTTCAAAGTCACCCTTGCCGTTGCGGTAAGGGTTTGACTTTTAGGGAGTGCTTTAGAGTCCCAACGTTGGATAACACTGGCGACTGTAAGACGCGACCGTACAGGCAAAACCTGCCCGCAGCCTGCGTCAATAGTCACAGTGTTCCATAAACCGGACGGGTCTTCGGCGAACCTACCAAACCATCCGGCTCGGTTTTATTTTTGGATAGGGTTGCCCCCATCGCTGGAGCAGGTCTGAAGTGAGTAGAATGCAGGAGCCGGGAGTCAGGAGCCAGAATGCAAAGGGTAACTGCTAGAAGCTTTCAGGATCTTATTGTCTGGCAAAAAGCACACCAGTTGGTGCTTTCGGTATATAGCTACAGCGCCAATTTTCCAAAGGCGGAAACTTACGGTTTAACATCTCAACTCAGACGTGCTGGTGTTTCTGTTCCTGCCAATATTGCAGAGGGCTTTAAGAAGCGCAGTCATGCGGATAAGCTGCGGTTTCTCAACATTGCTCAAGGTTCTCTGGAGAATGTCGCTACTACTTGATTCTGGCGAATGACTTAGGTTATGGGGAAAGCCATCCTTTACAGAGCCAGTTGGAAGAGGTTAGCCGTTTACTGGAAGGGTATATGAGAGGGATAGAAGGGAAACACTCAGGAGCCAATGTGAAGGAACAGGAGTCAGAATACAGGATGCAGGAGTCAGAATGATTTTTCTCCTGGCTCCTGACTCCTAATTTCTGACTCCTGTTCCACCGTCCTCACGCGAGAACAGACACAACCCGAAAACCGATAATGTTGTTGCGGTAGGTGGGAGTACCTCTGAAGCGAAGCGCAGAACGGCAAAACACCGGATCGTCCATCAAGGAGCCGCCGCGCACTACCCGATAGCGATCGTCACCCTCCGTTACCCAGGCACTCCCATCCGCTGGTGCGCCCTCATAGGAAGGATGCCAGTGATCCAGACACCATTCAAAAACATTGCCGTGCATATCGGATAATCCAAAGGCGTTGACGATGCCAAAACTGCCTACCTCGGTCGTTTTCTGGCGAAATTCGCCCTTCACTCCATTCCCATAGGTGTAGTTGCCGTCATAGTTGGCGATGTCTGTAAAAAGGGTTTCACCGATATGAAAGGGAGTTGTTGTTCCACCTCGACAGGCATATTCCCACTCGGCTTCGCTGGGTAGGCGATAGGTTTTCCCGGTGTAGTTCGATAGGCGATCGCAAAATTCCACGGCTTCATGCCAGGACACCACTTCAACGGGGCGATCGTCACCCTTGAAGTTTGCCGGATCGGGTTCCAGATCTTGGTCTACCCTGGGTAAGCTGGCAACAAATCGCCACTGTGCCTGGGTAATTGGGGTCTGGCTCATAGAAAATGCTTGAATCGTAACGCGATGTTGTGCTTCTACATCCACGCCTTCCAGTTCGGGGTAGGTATATTTGTACCAATCTCGCGCTTCTTCGCGTGGAGGTGACCCCATGAGGAACTCTCCCCCCGGAATGTCAACCAGATCCAGCGTCAGTGACTCAGTCAGCACTTCTCTCCAAATTGGAATGGATTTGACCTGGGGGGTAGAAACCTGTTCCCCTTGCAATTCCACGATCAGTATGGGCACGGGTTCGCCGCTGGGGGCACCAATCAGGCTCAAGGCTCTGGCAGCCCCTTGGCGCAGGGGTAAGGGTTGGTCATTCTCGTGCAGGATTTGCAACAGCGCCGCCCGCTCTGCTTTCATCCGTCCCAACGCTTCTGCCGCACTGCGCCGGATGGCAAGTTCTTCGCTAGGGTCGGTCAGCCGTTGCAGCAGTGCCTCATTTCCAATCCCCAATTTGCCTAAGGTTTCGGCGGCGGCTTGCCGTGCTTTCAGAGTTTGGTTGGGGTTCTCTAGCATCCCAATCAGGTTGGGGGCAGCAACGCGGGCAGCGGTTCCCAACTGACCCAATTTTCGTGCTGCTTCAATCCGGTCTTCTTCTACAGGTTCCGAAAGGGCGGCGATCTGGATGCGGATGCGGCGTTTTTCTTGGGCGAGGCGTAATTCTTCTGGGTCAAAGCCAGCTTTGCGGGTGAGTTCTGCCAGCATGGGGGCAGAAATCCGCGCTTCCTTCTGCTTCACTTCGCCGCAATCGCGCACTGCCCGCAAAAAGCCCTGAATTGCAGGCAACGGATCGTGGCTTTGCTTCAGAATTGGCTCAATGTCGTCTAAAAAATCTTGCCAGAATGCATCTGGGTTTGCTTGGGTGCGGCTCTGTTCAACCAGGCAATGGGCAGCCAGGTATTCCGCTAGAGGGTCTAGCACAAGCCGGATTTTGTCTCCTGGCTCCAGGGTTTGCACCAGCCGCAGCCGTTTTTCTAGATAGTCCAAGCTTTCAGAGCAAGCTTGGGCTGTGGGGTCTTCTGTGGGTTGAACCGCTCGCAATGCCTGGATCACGTCTTCTCGCAAAGCGGCGGTGGGGCGATAGGTTTGCTTGAGGCATTCCCAGGCGATGACTTGCGCTTCACGCCGCACTTGCAGGCGATCTCGCTGGTTTGCTGGTTCGATAGAACTGTTGAGCTGATTCACATAGCTGAGCATCAAGTCTGGCACCGAAGCCGGAAGCACGCCGCCTGCACCCTGCTGTTGTTCAATCATCTGTTCGGCATAGAGCCGTGCCAGCAAAACCGTAATGTCGCGGTGATTGACCATGCGGCGGAGGCGATCGCAGGCAGCGGCGTATTCATCATCCACAAAGGGATCATCCGGCTTGTTGAGCCGCCAGCGCACATAGGCTTGCATAAACCCCAGCAGGCGATCGGCTTCAATTCGCAGCGGTTTCAGGATAGTTCTGGGAACACCCCCTAAAGCTTCTTTTTCGAGGCGGGAGGTCAGCACCAGCGCCTTGGCTGGGAATGTTGCCAGGTCGGGGGTTATTTGCTTGCGAGTCGCCTCGCCCATTTCCGAGAAGTGATCCACAATCACCAGAATGCGTTGGCGTTGCAGCAGTTTTTCGAGCAGTTCGATCGGGATGTCATCTGTCTCATTAATCAGAGCCGTGAGTTGTCCGCGAATCGCCTCTGTCAGGGTCTTTTTGTCATCTAGTTCCGTTTCAAGCAATATGGGCAGCAGGCGATGGGCTGCCAGTTGTTTTTCTAGCCCCCATTGGGCAATTTGGCAAGCCAGACTGGTCTTTCCGGCTCCCCCTTCGCCGACAATCAGCAGCACCGCTGGGCGTTTCTGAAAAGTTGGCTTGAGATGGCTCCCACTGAGTTCGTTGATAAAAGTCTGCTCCTGACCCAGGCGAACGGGCAGGGTAATGTGGATGTGCCGATCCTTCACCGTGGGTAGATCTAAAAAGGCTGTTTTGGCTTGCTGCCAGTGCTGCTCCACCCAGGTATCCAGCACACGGGGGTGGTATTTGAGGGGTGATAGCCCCTGCAACAAGCCACTCAAGATGGTTCCGACTTTGGGGATCTGGGCGATCGCTTTGATTTGCCCATCCCCTAATTTCAGCAACCAGATTGGTCGCAGTAGAAAAATGCCGCCATACCCACTGACCAGGAGCAACCCCAGCAACCCTGCCGCCGCGATCCAGGGATTGCTGTGTGCCCAGGATATAACCTGGTAAGTTGGCTGCGCTGTGAATGAATTGATCTGGGTTTGCAGGCGATTTCGGCTCAGGCGCAGGGTGGCTAAATCCTCGTCCTTGGTTGACCAAGCCTGCGGGTCTTTCTCTAACGCGGGTAATAGAGTATCCAGTTGTTGCTTCAGGTCTTTCAGGGTTTGAATTTCCCCGACCTGCCATCCCTGCCATTGGGCTGATTGGGTTTGACTGGCTTGGGCGATCGCGCTTAATGCCAGCACCGCATTGCGGCGTACCTGCGGGTCGCGATCGTCTTGACTGGTTGCCACCAAGGCTGGAACGATTGATTTTGCCTCCCAACCGATCTGCCCCAGGGTTTGGGCGGCATAGAGACGGATGGTTGCCTTTGGCTCCCCCAGGGCATTTGCCAGCGGCTTGACCGAGGCTTCCCCGCATTGGGTGAGAGTCTTCTGAGCCTCTGGGCGCTTTGGCGGATTTTGAAGCTGCTCAATTGCCTGTCTCAGGGAATCTGAAGCACAGATCTGCCCATAGCTCGCGGTTGCCAGGATCAGCGGCAGGGTAGTTAGAGTGGACACTGTTGATAGCAAACGTCGAACCCGCAGATCCATAGTTTCTGCTGAGAATAAAGTGCTATGAGTCAGTCTATATGCAACTGGCGCTACTTCTGCATCTGGTTGACTGGCAAAACTCCATAGCCCTCACCCCCAACCCCTCTCCCAGGGCGGGAGAGGGGAGATCTGAATGCGGATGGAAGGACTTGAACCTTCACTTCGTGAGAAACCAGCGACTATCAATGGTGCATTACGGCGAGCTCTTTGATTACAATCGATAACTCCGTAACGTTACAACTGGTTATGCATCAATTTTGAAAACCCTCACCGTTCTGGTGGGGGTTTAACTTTGAATAGGGTTTGAAAATAGCACCTCAACTTTCCTGAACTCTTCTGAACTCCCCTCATGTTTTCAAAGCATTTAAGCAAATTGAACTCCTGGATTTACCTCAGCTTTTCTAGATTGTGGTTAGCCTGAACCCTGCCTATAGTAGGGATAACAAATGAATCAAGCGGTTCACAACCCAACCGATTCACCCTCGATTAAACACAACAGGAGAACAACCATGTCTGACAA
>NZ_JBXBCF010000043.1:0-10691 GCF_056784235.1 Kovacikia sp. CALU 1929 | reverse complement strand
GCACTCAGGCACGTACTGTTGCACCCAACGCGCGGACAACTGCAGCCCGCGGGCAAGGCCTGCGAGTGCCATGCGTTCCAGCAACAGGCGATCACGCAACGCACAGGTGTCTTTGTCGTTCGGTTTCCATTGAGGATTCTCCACAAACTGACGACCACAATCGCGGCACGTGTAGTTCTGTTTACCTCGACGGGTGGTGCCGTTTTTCATGATGTCATCGGAACCACAGGTCGGACAGAGGAGATACGGCGTCATGCTGGATTACGGCTGGGAGTAGTTGCACAATCAGGGGTGATCTATCATAGCGACTCTAATTTTCTCTACCCTTTACAAAAGGGCACTACCCCTTGTTGTAACACTGCCAGCACTTGCACCATATCTCCTTTGAGCAATGCCTCTACTGCCAGCCACAATCCCGGAAACTGCTGACTGCGAATCATGCCATCCGCATCTGGCATTAACTCCACATACTCATCGTCCTGCAAAACAAACCAATCCAACTTGTTCTCAAACATCTGCCAGACAATATACTCTCTTACCCCATTTCGACGATAGGCTTTTTTCTTATCACCCAAATCATAGGAAGCACTGCTGGCAGCCACTTCAGCAATCAGCTCGGGTGCTCCTTCAAGGTAGTCATCCTCAGAAATCTGCACTTGCCCACCCAATGCGGGATCTAGAAACAATGCAACATCAGGCTGAGGATCATTATCGCGATCGAGCCGCACGGTTGCGTTATCTGCCAGTTGTATCCCTGGCGTTTCCACCTGGTAATTGAACAGCCAACCCAATAGTTGAGCATGGGGTTGACCGTGACTTCTAAATCGAAGCGCTGCCGCCATGTAAACTACTCCTTCGATCAATTCAGCTTTCTTGAGATGGGGCATTGCCGCATAGCGCCGCTCAAACTCAGCACGAGTCAAGCGATCGCCATTTTCCAAGGGTGGCAGTTTGTGAGTTTGGCGGTGCAGTTGATGAGTCGTCATGATAACGTTCTCAGTGGGTTGGTTCTATTTTAAGACAATCAATCCAAAAGTTCCGTTTAGGAGTCAAAAAACTCCCGCCAGGAGCCAAAATCAGCTTCCCCGGTCAGCAAACTTTACGCTAAGCTGCTGAACGGGTTAAAGACGCAGGTGGGTAAATGGGGATTCCCTTTCAGCCATATCGATCGCTCTTGTCAGACTATCTAAAACCGCAGCAGGGTCGTGTTGTTGTGTTGGCGATCGTCCTATTGAGTAGCATTGCGCTGCAAATTATCAATCCCCAAATTCTTGGTTACTTCATTGACACCGCAGTCAAAGGGGGTTCTCAGCAGAATTTACTGGTTGCAGCACTCTTATTTACAGCGATCGCCTTACTGACTCAGGTCTTCTCCGTTGCCGCTACCTATTTGGGAGAAATGGTAGCCTGGACAGCCACGAATGCCCTACGGATTGACTTAGCTGCCCACTGTTTACGACTTGATTTGTCGTTTCACAAAGCCCATACACCAGGAGAGTTACTAGAACGAGTCGATGGTGATGTCAACGCCCTCTCACGATTTTTCTCTCAACTAGTGATTCATGTGTTCGGCAATGGCATTCTTTTAATTGGAATTTTGGTTGTTCTCTGGTTTGAAAATCGATTGGCTGGACTCAGTTTAACCTTGTTTGCTTTAATGGCGTTAGCACTGCTGTTAAGTTTGCGATTTATGGCGATCGCGCCTTGGGCAGAATACCGTCAAATCAGTGCCGAATTTTATGGCTCCTTGGGTGAGCAGATTGCTGGACGGGAAGATATACGCGCCAATGGGTCTGTCGGTTATGTGATGCATCGCTTCTATGACCTATCGCAACGCTGGCTACCCATTTACCAACAAGCCAGGTTTGCCAGCACCGTTCTGTGGTTTAGCAGCGTGGGGTTATTTACCATCGGCAATTCCCTCGCTCTCACGCTCGCCGCCTATCTCTGGCAGCAAAATGCCATCACCATTGGAACCGCCTATTTGATCTTTCACTACACCAATCTGTTGTCCCAGCCGATCGAACGAATTCGGGAGGAACTGGAACAACTACAGCAGGTGGAAGCTAGTATCTATCGAATTCGTGATTTATTCAATGAACAATCCAGGTTAATTGAACAAGGGCAGTTTCCCCTGCCAATGGGGGCATTGTCTGTCTCCTTTAAACAAGTCTGGTTCAGCTATCAGGAAGCAAACGAAATACTGCTCCCATTTTCCGATCCTCCTATTTCCCCATCTACGCTTGAGGACATCTCCTTCCACCTTCCAGCCGGTCAAGTTTTAGGTCTCTTAGGACGTACAGGCAGCGGTAAAAGTACGATCGCTCGTTTATTGTTGCGCCTATACGATATTCAATCTGGCGAAATTCGGTTAGAGAATTGCTTGATTTCCCATGTCCCGCTCTCGGAAGTGCGTCAGCGAGTTGGACTAGTGACGCAGGATGTACAGTTGTTTCAAGCCAGTGTGCGGGATAACCTGACCTTTTTCGATCCTCAAATTCGGGATAAGGAAATCCTGGAAACATTAGAAGCTTTGGGGTTAGGGCAATGGTTGCGCTCCCTTCCAGATGGACTCAATTCTCTCCTTGGTTCCAACAATGGTGGGCTTTCAGCAGGACAAGCACAACTTCTGGCATTTGTGCGAGTCTTTCTCAAAAATCCTGGACTGGTAATTTTGGATGAAGCCTCTTCTCGTTTGGGTCCTCAGACTGAGTTACTGATTGAGCGGGCAATCACCAAACTCCTGACTCATCGCACCGGAATAATCATTGCTCATCGCTTACAAACTGTCCAACGAGCCGATCAAATCTTGATTCTGGATCAGGGGCGTGTGTTGGAGTACGGCGATCGCCTGACATTACTCGAACAACCACAGTCCCATTTTGCCCAAATGCTTCACACCTGGCAGAAATCTGATTAGAATCAGAGCTTAGTTCTATTATTGATATTAATTCTCATGTCGATTTTCCCTGCCCTCACAGCCCGTGACCTGACCCTCGCTTACGAAAACACGGTGATCGTCCGAGATTTAACCCTGGCAATTCCTGCTGGAAAAATTACGGCATTGGTCGGTGCCAATGGATGTGGTAAATCAACCTTATTGCGAGGGTTAGCACGATTACTGAAACCCACTCACGGAGGCGTTTATCTAGATGGAAAATCGATCGCGCAACGATCAACCAAATCGGTTGCTCAACAATTGGGATTGCTTCCTCAAGGTCCAGTTGCACCAGAAGGATTAACGGTCAAAGATCTCGTATCTCAAGGACGCTATCCCTATCAGAATTGGCTCCAACAGTGGTCCTCCCAGGATGAAGAATATGTGCAACAAGCGTTGGAAATTACTGATCTGGCGGAACTGGGAGATCGTCCGCTCGATACCCTTTCCGGTGGCCAACGTCAGCGTGCCTGGATTGCGATGACGTTGGCTCAAAACACGCAAATTCTCCTACTAGATGAGCCGACCACATTCCTGGATCTGGCTCATCAGATTGAAGTGCTGGATCTTCTGCATGACCTGAATGAGCAGCAGGAACGCACGATTGTCATGGTGTTGCATGACTTAAACCACGCTTGTCGGTATGCGGACTACTTAATTGCCATGAAAGCCGGACAGATTTTTGCAGCGGGTGATCCTCAACGTGTGATCACCGCAGAAACCGTCCGAGCAGTGTTTAACTTGCAATGTCAAATCTATCCTGACCCGATCGCAGGAACTCCTATGTGTGTGCCAATCAGTGCAAAAACGAAGTCAAATTGATTGAATAAAGCCATAAACGCCACTTACGTTTCTTCAGCCGCAGGTGCTTCTACGAGAGCGGCTCCTGGCGGGAGTTTGTTGACTCCTAAACGGAACTTTAAGCAAGTTTGGTCAGATGACTCACCCGATACTGCTTCACTTTGCAAAGCGGCTCATTGTTGCCCGATGCTTTCATCGTTTCGACCATCCCCTTGCCATCGATGCGGGCTTCGTAAACACCAGAGACTTGACCATCGGCTGAGTTGAAACTGAGGCGCACCTCTGCCCAGTTAGGAGCACGTAAATCTGACGGATCGATCGCCACTACCTGCCCAGATTTCTCATAATCAAGCCACTTCCAGCCTTTGTGCAGCCAAATTTCCCGTTCTGCTATTTGCTCAAACTTAGATAGACCACCCCACCCTCGGTAGTAAGGATACAGCGCTTTCAATGAGCCATGACGCTTGATCAAAACCTCTAGAATATCTGGTTGTAAATGCCCCCAGTATTGCCCTTGGGGTAAGTCCACGAGCGTTGGTGCAAATTGGTGTCCACCGAAGTGGCTACATCGCCAGACCCGGAGGTGGGGAGTGGAAACAGCATACTCCGTTCGCAACTGCTTGTAGATGGGATAGCCAAATCGACTGCAAGCGGCATCCACGTTACCGTGGGTACAAATGAGTATTTCACGAATATGGTCAGTTGATTGGCGATACTGAGCAAAATTGGATAATTCTTCTGGATATTTGAGTAATGCTAATGCCATAGAACCCAGTAAGGCATGGGGAATGATGAACTCATGTTTCTCAAATTGGGCAAAAGGCTGGTTGGGGCGGCGGTAGTAAAAAACTCGCGTATAGCCTGGATGGGAGTATTCCCGATCCGGGGCGATCGCTAACTGTCGAATCGTACCACCGTTATCCCAAACAAAGTTCAACGCCTCTAAAACGCCTTGGGGCATGGGATCGGGTTCAATCCAGATGGTTGTTTTCCAAGGTTGGGGAGTTTCAATGATTAAATATTGGTCAACAACGATCGCAGAGCCGATCGGGTCTTCGCCGTTCGCCTGAGAGATTTCTGAGCAGAATTGACAACGGCTATGAGTAGTGTTGAGCGACAGGTTCATGATGGTTTCACCAGGTATTTGAACAAATCATCAATGACTGCGTTTGCGGCGATTGGACCACTCCCAATCCAGTACTCTGGCACAAAATAGATACGATCCTTTTTCATTGCGTTTAGGCTCTGCCAGAGAGGGCTTGACTGCAATCCTGCTAACTTTTTTCGGGCAGTTTGATTCGCTGCCGCCGTGTTCTCCGATGTCCAGATAAACATGACATCTCCATCTGCTTGATCAACCTGTTCCACGCTAATGGATACTTGAATTTCATTCCCAAACCGTTGTTTTGCCTCTGAAGCAGAAAGGTTTTGCAAATTGGGTCGAGTCAGTCCTGCGTCCTGTAGAATAGTGCCGCAAAAAGAATCTCGCAGATAAAGATTGATCGTATCTGGATAGATTCGCACCACCGATACTTTGAAGGGAAAGGATAATCCCTGAGCTGAATCAGCCGCCACTTCTAGCGTATTCTGCAAGTCTTGCAAGCGACGATGATATTGATCCATTGCCTGTTGCACAATCGTTGCCCGATTTAGAGCAAAGCCAAAGCGTTGGAATACTGCTTTCCATTCGCCACTATGGTCAAATTTAATCAGTATTGTTGGTGCAATCTGTGAAGCTTGGGCATAGACTCCCCGATGATAATCGAGTCCTAGAATCAGATCCGGCTTTAAAGCCAACACCCGTTCTAAATTTGGGCTACCCGCTTCGCCAATGTTTTCAACTCCCATCAAGCGATCGTTCAGGTAGAACGGCATTCTCTGAGATAGGGTTGTTCCTATCGATTGAAATCCAAGGGCAACCGCATACTCAAAGGATGTTTCATCTAAGGTAACCAGGCGTTGAATCGTATTGGGGACACAGGTCACACCTGCCGCATGCTCAACAACGTGGCAATTGGCGGATGTAACGGGTGCGGTTGAGGGAGAAATTGAGTGACCAGCGATCGCGCACCAGCAGGTGAACAACATGAGCATAGACACTAGTAGACAGCGAAGGCGATATCGATTCATGAGATCGGGTCATCCGGTAACATAGATAAAAGTCCCTTCAATTGGTGGATAGCAATCTTCTCAATACTCATGCTTTCTCCCGCTTAAAAATCAACTGAAATGGTTCCTACGATAGAAAAAGGCGCACCGGGATTAACGCCTAACCGAGAACCATAGTTGGCAGAAGAAAAGTACTCAATATCAAATAGGTTCTGGATGTTCAACTGCGCCCGCCAATTATTACGGCGGTAAAACAGAGCCGCATCGGTACGAAAATAGCTGGGTAGGGTAAAGGTATTGTCTAAATCACCCTGGCGGCGATCCACATAGAACAACCCTAAACCAAATCCTAAGCCTTTCAGATCACCCTGCTGAATTTCGTAGGTCGTCCACAGGCTGAATTGATTTTCCGGTACATTCGCTAGTCGATTCCCGACAATATCGGTATTATCCTTACTCACAAAGGCATCCAGATAGGTATAGGCAGCAACCACATTCCAGCCCGGTAGGACTTCCCCTCCCAAATTGAGTTCAAATCCGCGACTGGCAACCTCCCCCGTTTGGAGTGAAAAGGCTGGATTAACTGGATCAGGCGTTGTCACATTCTGTTTGCGAATGTCGAAAGCTGCCAAGGTGAAACTGAGACGATCAGATATATCTGCCTTGATACCCACTTCAAATTGCCGTCCTGTTTCGGGTTCAAAGGTTGACCCATCCTCGTTTCGACTGGCTCCAAAGGATGGATTAAACGATGTGGTATAAGAGGCATAGAGCGATATAGGTTCGATCGGTTGATAGACAATGCCAAATCGGGGCGTAAACCGACTATTTTGTAATTGAAACTCCTCTCTGGGTTCGCCTAAATTTTGAGTTGTCCGCAATTGATCAACATAGTCATAACGAACACCTGCCAATACTTTTAAATTAGTTAGCAAGTCAATTTGATCTTGTAGATAGATCCCAATTGTATCTACAGTGTCATCCCGGAAAAACTCTGGAGCGATCGTATAAGGTATCCTCGTATAAATCGGGTTGAAGATATTGATTGATGGGTAACTATTACTGAACTGAAAACTCGGAGCTTCCGCATCGCGACGATATTCAGTCCCAAACAACACCTGATGTCTGACAGAGCCAGTATTGAATTGACCAATTAATTCCGCATTGGTAAAAAAGCGTTTGTATGTTCCACCTGCAAAGTATTCAAAGCGGCTCAGTTCGCCAGTTTCCTCATCCAGGGAATCAAATAGTGGGGCATACCGTTCGGGCTTGTATTGGGTATATTGCAGGGCATGGCGAATCGCTAAATTATCATTAAACCGATGGTTAAATCGGTAACCCAAATTAAATTGATTTTGCTTAAATTCGCCAAAGGGTTCTCCCAGAAAGCGATCACGAGGAAGATTGGCAACGCGATCGCCAATCGCAACAACCCCCTCATCAATGGTTTCGCGGTTGCGGGTATATTGACCGTAGAAATTGATCGATGTATTTGGCCCAATATCCCATGTCAGAACCGGCGATACAACAAACTGCTCTCCATTTACAAAATCACGAAAACTGCCATAGTTTTCATAGGAAACATTCAACCGATACCGCACTGTTCTGGCATCATTCAAGGGACCGGAAAAATCAAGCCCACCTCGATAGGTATTAAAGCTTCCAGCACTGAATGATAATGAGTAAAATGGGTCTCGTAAAGTCGGTTTAGACACTAGATTGATAATCCCACCCGGCTCTCCCTGCCCAAACAGCACAGAAGCAGGACCTTTCAGCACCTCAATCCGTTCAATGTCGTTGGTACTCAAAGGGGCTAATGAGAAGTAGCTAATCCCATCGCGAAAAATACTATCACTGACATCAAAGCCTCGAATCAGGAAATTGGGACCAAAGACACTGGTGCCTCTTCCACCTGAAGGAACCACTCCTCCAAGTGTTTCCAGCGCATTTCCAAGTTCCGTGACATTGCGGTCTTGAAGAACCTGTTGTGGAACGATCTGGATCGAGAGCGGAATATCCCGAATGCGTGTATTCGTCCCGGTCGCCGTACCGGAATTAGAAGGATTGTAGCCATCATCGCGATCGCCTGTAACCACGATTTCCTCATCCGGTTCGTCCGCTGCCGGATTGAGGCTATAGGCAAATTCTCCCGTTCTCAAAGTGACCTCTGACTGGGGCAGGGCATTCGTTCCGGTCACACTCACCCGAATCGTTCTGGTATCCTGCTGGGTAACGCGCACTGTAGCAATGTCTGCCGCCAGATTATCAGCGCTGAATTCCTCCGCATCAGGTAACGCCAGCACCGCATTGGGAATATCCGCAACCAGAGATGAACCGTCCGCCCGAAACTGAGTGGCATCCACCTGTAAAGGCTTACCCTCGGCAGTTTCGAGCATAATATCCAATCCAGTGTCGGTGCGATTAAGCTTGACTCCCGTGACCTGAACCGTAGCCGCTTCAATTTGGGCAAACCATTCTTTGACCGTCGTAGCAGGGCGATCGTGATCGCGGGTGAATGAGTCGATGGGTGAATGGGTCGGTGCGTAGGTGGGTCGATGGGTGGATGAATTCTTACCGATGCGCCCACTTTTCCACTCTTCCACTCTCCCACTCGCCTGCGCCCACCCTGGCAACGCCAACGCCCCGACTAAACTTCCTACCAGAAGTAAGACCCATCTGTAGAATTGAACCCTACCCAACTGCTGTGACTTAGTTCTATTCATCTTCCGCACACCAAATAGATACCTTAATTAGGAATAGCTCTCAAGAAGATACCGAGAAATGGAAGCCACTGGGCGATCGCTCCGACTCCTGAACGGAATTTTTTGAACGCTAGGCGGAATTTTTATGGCGAACCAGGTACTCTCTGGGCGTTACACCAAATTTTTTGCGGAATGCCGCTGCAAAATAACTGCGATTGACAAAGCCAATCCTGCGTGCCACTTCAGACACATTTAAATGACCTGATTCGAGTAACTGCCGTGCCTGCTCCAGTCGGTATTCATGCAGACAGCCAAAGGCAGTATTGCCAAAGACCTGGCGAAATCCCCGTTTGAGGGTACAGTCATTCAGCCCGACTTGGCGGGCTAATTCCAGCAACGAGGGGGGATGATCAAACCGCTGCAACAGAATTTCCCTGGCGTGGTGGATGCGATCAATATCCTCACGTTTCAATATCGGGACGACAGCAGGTTCCTGGCGTTGTTCGAGTTCCTGAGCAATCAACAATGCCATGAGTTCCCATACTTTGCTTTCTAGATAAATGCGTTTGATCATGCCGTCGAAAGGGCAGTGAAGAATCTGCTGGAGAGCCGTCTGCATTGCCGTAGTGATGCTTCCTGAACGCCAGTAGTACGGCTGTGAGTCTGGTTGAACTAAGTGCTGCAACTCTGGCTGAAGGGGTGTTGACGCAGAATTCCAGAATTCGAGAAACAGGTCTGGATCAATATGGACATTCACTTCCAAGACTTGTTCTGAAGCAAACCACTCAGGCTTTTCGACAGGAGCAAGCCCACTGCCGTACAGGGCATATTGTCCCGCTGACACAATCCAAGATTGCTCTTTAAACCCACCGGACAGGAAAAAACTATATTCCAAAGGGTGTTCTCGCTCTGGACAATGCAGAGTCAGTTGGTCATAGGGAGAATAATCTAATATTGCCAATTCCATCCCATCTCGCAGATTAACCTGATGCACAGAGCCACACCCCAAGGTTTGGGGATAGCTTTGAACACGCTCAAATGAGTTGGGCTTCCCAATTGTGTTCGTTTCACTAAACAGTGCCCAGTATTCCTCTTGAGAGAGGGCGATCGCCATAACTTAATTCACCAACTATTGCTAATAGTTCTTAACTAATACCCTGTTTCTGGACAGACTGCAAGAGAAGGTTGAAGATGGGTTCACTGCAACCATCCCAGCCATTATTGGTAAGTTGGGCTATAGAGGTTAGCTATTTGATTGGCGGCAGGCAACGGTAGTTATTTAATACGATGCAAGTCAGTTTGGGTAGGTTCGATCACTTGTAACTGGCTCCATGCATATCCACCCGACCCAACGGCAATTAAGCCGATCTCACTCATGATGTAAAGCACTGCAATCCTTGTTCCTACAACCGTTCCAACGATTTTATTAAGATTAGCTGTGATCGCATGATTTTGCATCAACGGCTCAAAGACGCGATCAGCAAGGGGACCTGTGACTAGTGCATGGAACGGGTGAATATGGACGCGATGACGATGGTGATGGCTTTTGTGAAGTGCATGTCAATACGATGGAGGGCTTTTGGTCACTCTTGCGCTCTTGGTTACGTCCCCATCACGGCATCTCTCAAGAAAAGCTACCTTTGTATTTGGGCTTCTTCGAGTTTGTGCATAATGCCAAACAAAGAGGTAAAGCCTTGCTCAGTGCTTTGTTAGAGACTCTGAGCAAGGGGGGCAACCTTTGCCGGATGCCTATGACCCTCAAACCATTCCTGAGGTTGGTGAACTCGATGAGTTAGAAACGTTTGTCGGCTTAAAAAAACAAACTCTGGCTGTGGACAGCGCTTGACCACAATCTGGCTCACGGGTTTTATCACTGGCATAGCTTAACCCTCCTAGCTCATCTGGTTTCTAAGTTGTCGCAGCATAGCGCTAGTGGACTGTCAAGGTTGAAATGATGGGTAAAGTCGTTTGAGTTTAACCCGTGCATCTTCAGTGGTAAATCGCCAAAAAAGGTTCCCGCATCCCTGGATGTACGTCCGATTGGACCATCGATGATCTGGTAATGCTTCAGCACATTCATGCTGCCTTCGACGGTCATTGAAATCTTGGGTAGATCAAAGATTCGCGGTCCGCCGATTTCA
>NZ_JBXBCF010000042.1:0-2818 GCF_056784235.1 Kovacikia sp. CALU 1929 | reverse complement strand
CGACAAAATAGGGGGTGCGATTGCGAAACTGATGCACCAAAATATTGCAACGTTTGATGCCACTAATCTGATGCTCAATTTCAACTCGTTCTTGGGCAATCTCTCGATTCCGTTGTTTGTCAGCCTCACTCAGCGATTGGTTGCGCGGCTTTTTCTTCGGTTGCCGAATCGTCACCCCAAGGGGAGCAAACCCCTGAAATCCGGTATCTTGCCATAAGAGTCTATCCGAAAACCTCTAGTTTTGTGAGAGGCTTATAGAGGAAGCATTACAGCCGATTGAGAGCCATGTCCTTTACAGAAATTGCCCCTGATTTTCTGCTGCCAGATGAAGTTTGGGATCAGGTCAAACCTGCCATTCCTCCTGAGCCTCCTAAACCAAAAGGTGGACGCCCTCGAATGGATGATCGACGTGCTCTCAACGGCATCTTTTACGTGATGCGAACCGGGTGCCAGTGGAATGCCTTACCGCGCAGTTTGGGAGCTAGGAGTACGGTACATGATCGCTTTCAAGCATGGGTCGAGCAAGGTGTATTTTTAGCGCTGTGGGAATTGGGACTCAAACAGTATGCCGAAGCAGTCGGAATAGACTGGGAGTGGATGGCGATGGATGGGGCGCTAGTGAAAGCGCCTTTGGGGGGAAAAAGAAACGGGTGCAAACCCCACAGACCGGGGGAAATCGGGCACGAAACGAAGCCTTCTCTGCGATGGGAAAGGAGTGCCGCTTGCCATCGTGATTGCAGGAGCCAATCGGCATGACATGAAACTGACCCAAGCAACGCTAGAAGCCCAGCGAATTGTACCTTCAGATTTACAAGATGGTGAACTAAGAAACCTATGTTTAGACAAAGGGTATGACTACAAGGAAGTGAGGGAAATTGTGGCGGCTTGGGGATATGTAGGGCACATTCCACCGAGAGATGAAAGGGAACGGATTATTCATGATATTCCGAACTACCGAGCAAGACGTTGGGTAGTGGAGCGTAGTCACTCTTGGATGAACCGATTTCGCCGTTTGTTGATACGGTGGGAGAAGAAACCAGAGAACTACCTAGCGTTTTTACACCTAAGCTGTGCATGTATTGCTGTGCGAGCAATCCAGGTTTTCGGATAGACTCTTAATAGAAGTGCTGAGTGCTGGGTGCTGAGTACCGAGTAATTCTCTCAGCACTCAGCACTCATTTCTCAGCACTACTTTTGCCTGCTATCGGTCTCAGGCTTGCAGCGTATCCCTCCAGATACGCACCTTTGTTTGGTGGAGAGTATGTAAGCTTCTGCGAAGCTTGCGCGCCGCCTAGCGGCGGTCGGGGCGCGGCAACAACTGCCAGTAAAAGTGAAAATGGGTAAGGCTATTGCCTAAAAGTAGTGGCTGCGTAGACTACCGTCATACCTACCACTGTTACGGCAACATCGTTTGAAAGGAACGCCCAGAACTGCAAGCGCACAAATCGTTATTACCCAGCTTTTCTTGCAGTTCTTTATCACCGTGAATGATGCGATGTCCTCGTTTGACAGCAGTTTCTGATGGATAGCCTCGACGACGTTTGCTAGAGGGTTCAAAAGCAGAACGCTTGCAAGTCGTTGAGATCTTCTAAATCGTTATCTAGATTGGTGTTATGAAAATTATTTTGCTTCATGATCCTCACCTCCAGTTTTGATATTTTCATTGACAGTATCAATCTCTTTCTCAGATTTTAGAGACTGGTTTTGTATGCCCTTTTGAGAGTTGGTCTGCCTGACGAGTTGTTTCAGGAAGACGATACTTGGGGGCACATTTCAGAACAAAATCAATCGCACTGCTCAAACTAATCCGATGTCCAACGGAGACGTAAACAGGCTTGATATTTGGTTGCGTGCGAACGATCGCTCCAATGACTTCTCCGTTATCTCGAATGGGTTGCCATGCGCCTCGATGCTCTGCGAGGGGTTCATGTTCTCCCAGATAAGGCGTTTTTGCCACGCCGATCGACGGTAAACCACTGACAATACCAAGATGACAGGCAAAGCCACAGCGACGCGGGTGAATATAACCATTGCCATCACACAGCAGCAGATCTGGTCGCGTTTTCAATTCCGCGAGTGCTTCCATCACCGCTGGAACTTCTCGAAATGCCAGCAAGCCTGGAACATAGGGAAAGGTTGTGGGGCGACGAATCATCACCGATTCTTGAAGCGTCAGGTCGGGAAATCGAAGAACGGCGATCGCCGCACAAGCAATCTGGTCATCCTCTTCAAATCCCAAATCGACTCCGGCAACAGTTTTCACTTCATCAAAATCATCCTCTCTTACCACCCGTGACCGTAACTCCTGCTGAAGAGCGATCGCTGCTTCAGGAGTAGCTGACTGAGTTAGGGTTAACAGCGAATGATTGATGAAGAAACCTTCCATCTGGTGTAAAAGCGTGAATTGAAGAATGGACTAAATTTATCACTGAAATAAATCACTTTATGCAAGTCAAAAAAGCAGTTGGATCATACACAGGATTTGTAGCTTGCTTCCGCGTTCGCGAAGCGTCTCTGAAAGAGATAGCGGTACCTGTAACCAATCGCTTATGAGGCGACTGCTCTACCATTAAGCAAGTATGTAAGCTTTTTTAGTCAGGGCACGAAGTGCAAGTTAGATTTGTGATTCCGCACAAGTTAGGAAAGCTATAGCAATCCCAAGTCAGTTGTGAGAATCTAGAGAGGACTTAAGCACGACTCGGAATGGTTCTATGCTAGATGAACTGAATGACTTTATTGCCTCTAACCCGGATGCCCGTGAACTCAAGCGTGCTGTTGCCATCCAGATGTTTCTCAAAGGATACAAACATCGAGAGAT
>NZ_JBXBCF010000041.1:0-74772 GCF_056784235.1 Kovacikia sp. CALU 1929 | reverse complement strand
TTCCCCCTTCCCAATTTGTTCAGAGATCAAATCGAATTTCTATAGAAACCTTTAATTAATGTGGCAGTGTAAACCTGACCAACTTAGAAACTCGTCGTTTTTCCTGATGAAAAATCTCCAGTTCTCAACTTGGATGGGGTTTAGCTTGAGACTGCGAATCAGTAACACCTAACGAATTGGAGTAATTCAAGCTTTCAACTTGATCATACGGATAATATCCACTAACTTCATCCATTTGTTGTACTGGCAACTACAAAATGGACGTGATAACATGCCTGGGCATCGAGTAATAGCGGTTTTCAGACAAGTGCCCCACAGGTGCCACCTTTAGATTCATGCGAAACAATGGATCGGTGTGGTGTACACAAATGAAAATGGAGTGATGTTTCAAATGTGTGGTCGGTGTCTGGTAGGGGCAGTCAGCGTAAGCTGTCGCGCCAGGTTGCAGGAGGCATGCCTAAATGCCGCTTGAATGCTCGGTTAAATGCAGCTTCTGACTCGTACCCCACCTGGGTTGCAATCTTTGCCATGGCTGCATCTGAACTTCTTAGCAGGTTCACCGCTAGCTGTAGCCGCCACTGGGTTAAATATTGCATGGGTGGCTGGCCCAGTAGTTGAGTAAAGCGAGTCGCCAGCGTCGATCGCGAAACTCCTACCTGCCCAGCCAACTCTGTCACCGTCCAGTTATGCTCAGGGCGAGCATGGAGCAAATCCAGTACCTGACCCACAATTGAGTCATTCAGTGCAGCCAGCCAGCCAAGCGGCTGTTCGGACATCTGCTGCATGTGGTTGCGAAGAATTTCCACAAACATCAACTCGGTTAACCGTGCCAGCAGACAACTACTGCCCGGGCGATCGCTGAGCGTTTCTTGAATGATGTAGCGAACTCCCGTTTCTAATAGCGGAGAAATTGGCTCTGTGGAGACTGAAATATGCATCAGGAGCGGTAGGGTTCGCAGGAATGGATTGAATAACGGTTCATCACACAGCAAAAAGCCACAGACAAGCTGTGTCAGCGCTCCATTTCCGCCATATTTCAAGACTGGCATATCTGTCCAGGGCTGATCAGGAAGAATATCTCCGACTGGAATCGGCAGTTTGCCGGGCTGGTTGCTCAACGTATGAGAACTGCCATAGGGAAAAACAATGATATCGTCCTTAGCAAGCGGTTGGGCTTCAGAGTATCCCTCCATTTCGACCCAACAGGTACCCTCAGCAACGATGTGAAACGCAACAATTCGCTGAGAGGCGGCTTGCAGCAGTGCTGCCAACTGAGGCGGTGGTGGCGTTTCAATACTCCAGGGGGCAGAGTATTCGGTACGAAATCGGACACCACCCGAAAGGCGAATGACTCGAAGCACATCAGAGAGAACATCCATAGCGCTCTTAAGAATTCTGAAAACCGATTCTAAAACTGTTCATCCAGCACAGCCACATTAATAGGTTTGGCGTTTCAGTCAAAAACTCTAGCGTTTCAGTCATTGCACATCCCATCCTCATAGTCAAGTATAGAGTTAAGCGTGTGTGGCTCTTGCATACAAAAGTATACATATTCCGTTTACCCTTTCTAGATCGGTTTTGGGGCAGACATTTTGAGCGTCGCCCGATCGCAGTCGTTCCCTTAGCACTGTGGTGCAATTGTTGAAAATCCTTGTTCTTCTCTAGTTTCTCTCGATTGGCAGGTACTTTATGGAAGCCACTCCTGATGCGGATTAGAGCATAGAGGTTTAGACCGTGGGCGATCGCTTGGGGATTTTCTGCCAAATGGATTTGCCAAGCGCTAAACCCGTACAAAATTTCAAGAATTGCACATTGAATTAACACGCCCAAAGCTCTGTTTTTAATCGATCAAACTGATCATCAATCACTTTAGAAATCAATTCCTCTTGACCTGGAGAAGACACATGTTGGAATTACAAACCCCCATAGCCCATCAATTTGTTAAGACCTGGATAGAACGTGCTAAAGACTTAGGTTCTCAATTTGCAGAACGTCGCACCGATGCCAACGAAAACGATCGCTTTGTAGCTGAAAACTTTGCAGATTTGAGGCAGCATGGATTTGTTGCGGCTGGCGTGCCTACCGAATTAGGCGGTGGAGGCGCAAGCTACGTCGAGATGTGTGAAGTCCTGCGTGAGCTTGCCCATCATTGCAGTTCAACAGCACTTGCCTTTGCCATGCATACCCATCAAGTGATGATCCCTGTCTGGCGTTGGCATCATCAAAACGCTCCGGTTGAGGGGTTGCTGCGACGAGTGGCAATGGAACAAATTATTCTGCTCAGCAGTGGTGGCTCGGATTGGTTGCAAGGTTCCGGTACGGCAACTCGTGTGGAAGGGGGTTTTCGGATTAACGGCTGTAAAGTCTTTGCCAGCGGTGCCCCCGCTGGTGATTTGCTCATGACCAGTGCCGTATACGATGATCCAGAGGCTGGCGCTACCGTTTTGCATTTTGCCATTCCTGTCCATGCTGAGGGAGTCAAAATCGATCCCATTTGGTACGCAATGGGAATGCAGGGCACCGGTTCCCATAACATTCTGTTGGCAGGCGTGTTTGTGCCTGATGCAGGCATCGCGCTGAGGCGACCCCAGGGTGAGTGGCATCCTCTGTTCCACACGATCAGCATGGTGGCATTTCCCTTGATCTATTCCGTCTATGTGGGCGTGGCAGAAGCCGCACGAAACTTAACGGTGCAATTGATTCAGCAACGCCCGGAAAATGACCACATTTGCTACCTGGTCGGTGGCATTGAGAATGAACTTATGGCTTCGAGATTGGCATTGCAACATATGATTACAGTGGCAAATACCAGTCAGCCTGGATTTGATACCACCAATCAAATCATGATCGGGCGCACGTTAGCAGCGCGTGCTGTGCTAAGCGTTGTTGATCTGGCAATGGAAGCGACGGGTGGCACTGCTTTCTATCGTTCGTTGGGTTTAGAACAGTTGTTCCGCGATGCTCAAGCCGCTCGTTATCATCCTTTACGAGAAGGTGAACAGCGCCGATTTGCAGGACAAATTGCCCTCAATAGACAATCTCAAAAGTAGGCGTTGCTGCTTTTGGGTATGATCTGAATCATTGGGAACAATGGGCAAAACCAGTTCAACCTGCTGATCTGATAGGTGATACTCCACTGCTAAGTAGGTGGGACTAATTAAATATTAAGGACTGGGTAGGTTGTCCCTATGATGAAAAAGTAAAGTGCGGTGAGACAAGACACCCCATAAGCTTGAAGTATACAAACCCAACAAGCGAGGAAGACTTGTATGAAACCCACCGCACAAAGAAGATCATATACCGGTGAAACAGTGTATGTCGGCATTGATGTTCACAAACGAACCTATTCGGTTGTGGCACGAGTGCAGCAAATGGAGGCAAAACGATGGACAACAGCAGCAGAGCCTGAGGCGTTAGGACAACCACTGCGTAAATTTTTTCCAGAGGCTGAGATTCATAGCGCCTATGAAGCTGGATTTTCGGGCTTTGGATTACACCGAGAATTGCAGCGACAGGGGATTAAAAGCATCGTGGTTCATGCGGCAGCGATCGAGGTTGCCGCAAACAGCCGGGTCAAAACCGACAAACGGGATGCTCGGAAGATCGCCGAGCACCTGGAAGCCGGGCGATTAAGGGGGATTCGGATTCCATCAGTGGCGCAAGAAGAGGCTCGATTGCTTAGCCGTACCCGCAGCCAGTTGGTGAGACAACGCACCCAGAGCCAGAACTGTATTCGCATGAAAGCACACCAATTTGGTCTGATTGCCCCAGTAGATCAGCGCCGCATGACGCATTCGCTGGTGGCAGACTTGCTGAAGCAGTGTCCAAGTGAGGAGTTTGGTTGTACAGTCAGGAGTCATCAGCGCATCTGGCAAGCATTAGACCAGGAGATTGCTCAGTTAGAGGTTCGCTTAAAAGCGCAAGCTGCCGCCGACCCTTACGAAACGACCTATCGTTCTGTACCAGGAGTAGGTCCAGTGAGTGCGCGCATTTTAGCCAATGAATTGGGAGACTTATCGCACTTTACCAATGAACGCCAGTTATTCAGTTACACCGGATTGACCCCGGCAGAGTATTCCAGTGGGGAGAATACCCGTCGGGGCAGCATCACCAAACAGGGCAATACTCAAGTTCGCAGCATCTTGATTGAAGTGGCGTGGCGAGCGATTGCAACCGATACCTCGCTGGCGAGCTTCTTTGAGCGAGTGAAGGCACGTCGAGGCAGTAAACGCGCCATTGTCGGGGTGGCTCGCAAGTTAATTGGTCGCATTCGAGCGGCTTTCCGTCATCAGGTGCCGTACCCCATTGAAGAGGTTGTCACAGAGGAGGTTGTCACAGCAGCCTGAGGAGTGTACGAGGCTGCCAGGTTTTCCTGAACGGAGAGCCAGACGGATCATCCATTTTCGGAAATACCGGATCTTCATCATCACCGCTGTGACCGCGTGTTTAACCCAGGTTCGCGTTCAAAGAACGACAACGTTAGGTTGTTGGCGGCGCAGCACCCCTAAACAGCGAATAAGGAACGGGTGGCAGGGTTACGACCCTGACCACGAATGACTGGTTGTTGCACGGGTATCCGACACCTAAGTGGATGAAAAGTCGTAGAAAAGTACACTAATTGTTCGTTTCGCTTTGAGTGAATTGTGAGATTCCTGTAGAGTCGCACAAAGTTGTCTCGCCTATACTTGACTTTTTCCATGACTGGCTGGGGTAAGTACCGTCAACTTTTCACCCATCACCTCGTGGTTCCAACGAAACCGAACATCCAAAGTGTGATTACCCCTTGCCGTAGCGGGATCACGCACCTTTGCCCTCATGGTTGCTGCGATCGCTCAGCTTTTCAGCCTGGAGTTGTTGAAGTTGGGCGATTTTCACGCAGATCGCTTCTTCATCAAAATCGGCAGGAGTGAAAGCAGGGAGAGCATAGTGAGCGCTAAAAATAGTGGCAGGCGATCGCCACCGTTTAATGCCTGCTTACCGGCAACGCCCAACCACGAATAGGTGAGAGAAAGGGGAATAATTCCCACACAGGTTCCCATCATGTAAATTTTTAGATCAACCGGAGTCAACCCAAACAAGAAGTTGACCAGGCTGAAGGGGGACAGAGGTGTGAAGCGAACTGCCATGACAAAGTTCAGGGGTTGGTGAGCGATCGCTTGATTCAACCGCTGCATGATGGGATGGTGCCCAAAGCGGCTCTCAATCCAGCCATGCAGGGAATGGCGAGCCAGCCAGAATGCGCCCGTTGCACCCAGGGTGGAACCAATCACAGACCAGACCGTGCCCCAAAACAGCCCAAAAATTGCTCCCGCCGCAATCGACAACACATTGCCAGGAAAGCCCAGGCTGGTTGCTGCGGCAAATAAAAGAAGGAATAGGGGCGTGGCTCCAAAACCAAGATTTTTGAAAAAGTCCGTCAGGGAAGAGTCATCCAGCAACAGACTGAGGGGACCCAGCAAGCAAACTACCAGAAACGCCAGAAACGCGAGCGCTAACCATAAGCCACTTTTGTAACGTTGAATCTGCATAGCACCTTCCAGGGAAATGCACTCCACTATACCCTGAAGCTTTAATAAAGATGTAGCAAAGGTGTGAAGAAAATTTTGAACTCATCCTTTAAGCAGCAGGATCGGTGTGCCATGATGTCGGTTGCAAAGGGCGAAAGGTGAAGGCTGAAGGCTGAAGTTTAGCCATTGACCACAAACTACGAACCACGAACTACATCTATAGTCCTAATTGCCATGGGGGAGAGGGTTCTATGAAACAACTGATGGACAATAGAAAAGTGATGAAGTCAATTTTTCTGGCGGTGAGTCTAGCGATCGCCGCTCCCTGGTTACAAAACTGTTCTATGCCAGCCTTTACTGAGCAGGCTACTTCTTCACCTACGGTTGCGTCAGACAGTCTAGAAAAAGCAAACCTGTCCCTATCCACCCTGATTAGCAAACGTTCTCCCGAAACTACCGGGCAACGCACCTATCATATTGGGAATAGTCTGACCGATAGTATCAACAACTGGCTGGAGCCGATCGCCCGCAGTGCAGGTTATGACCACGTTTATCTGCGTTCAACAATTCCTGGTGCCCCAACTGACTGGAACTGGAACCACCCAGGCGAAGCGCTGGGCGAAGCAGACTATCGGGTTGTCTTTAACACTCAGGCTCCCATTGATCACTTGTCTACCCAACCCTATGCTGGACATGATCGCTCCCTGGAAAACGAAACCGAATACAGCGGACGCTTCTATCGTTTGGCACGGGAAAAAAGCCCCAACGTTCAGCTCTGGGTCTACGCTCAATGGTCTGATCTAAAGCTCGACGATCGCTGGTCAAAAGCTGATGGAAGCGCAGAAGATTTGGGCTTAAAGCCTGCCAGAAATTGGGAAGAGGCAGCGATGAATCACCTGGCATATCACGAGGCGCTACGCCAGCGTTTAGATGACCAGAATGAGGGCAAACCCGTGCTGATCGTCCCGGGAGGATTGGGATTGGTGAATTTGAAACGGGCGATTGAGACAGGAAAAGTCCCCGGTATTAAAAATTTCTTCACCGAGCATTTTAATGACGACTCTCACCTGTCTTCAAAGGGAAGCTACTTGGTGGCGCTTATTTTCTACTCCAGCATCTATGCCAAAAGCCCAGTCGGAGTTACCTTTGCGGATACTGGACTGACAGCAGAACAGGCAAAAATTTACCAACAAATTGCTTGGGACACCGTGCGGAATTATCAATGGACAGGGGTGAAGGGAGAAGGTTAGAGGCATCGGTTATCCCGTACCCTGACACCTGAGACTGGTTGACCCTGATACCTGACCCGTTTGCCAAGTACACTAGGATTGTGCCTATTTACAAAACGTTATGGCAGATTCGGTGGCTACTCCTGCCCCGCTAACAAAATCGAGTTTTCATCAGGCAACCCCTGCCCGCATCTTTCACTGGGTCAACATTATTAGCCTGTTTATCATGCTAACTAGTGGCTTGCGGCTTTATAATGCCAACCCGGTATTTGGTGGGCGAGAGGGTTATCACTTTCCATTGCTAATCACTTTGGGGGGATGGTTGGCAGGAGCAAGGCACTGGCACTTTGCTGCTATGTGGTTCTTTTCTCTAAACCTGCTTTGGTATGGAATTTATGTGTTGCTCAGCCGCCGGTGGCAGCATCGCTACGTTGGGAACAAGGATATAAAGGCATTGCAAATCAGCCGCAACCCCAAGCGTCGTATTTTTGCATGGCACCGGATTGTTTACACCGCTATCATTCCCATTCTGTTACTGGCGCTTTTCACAGGTATTGGCATGTATAAACCGGCGCAGTTTTACTGGATTGTAGACTGCTTTGGTGGCTGGTTTCCCCTCCGGGTCGTTCACTTCCTGACTGTACCCACTGTCCTGATATTTGCCATGCTTCACTCCCTGCTGGCACTCAAGGCAGGGGGCGATCGCCTGATAGATTCGATGTTTAAGGTGAAGGATGTTCGCCTTTAGCGTTCCCACAGGGTGGGGTGAAGGGGTTGTTAGTCATTGGTCAGTGGTCACTGGTCATTGGTCATTGTTAACTTTCAACTCTCAATTCTCAACTTCCAACTCCCAACTTTCCCATGACTTCTAACTCTCCTGACGCTCCTGAATCTTCCTCTCGCCGCAGCTTTCTTCGGATTGCTGGAATGACGGGTGCAGGCTGGCTTCTAGGTGCCACTGGCTTGACTCTGCTGGAGAACCCAGTGGGTAAGCTATTTATGCCAATTAATGATCAGTTGGATGCCCTGCTGTTAAATCCGCAAAAGCCAGTGCCTGAATTTCCAGTCAGTGCCATTGAACCCGATGCATTGATTGTCAACACGTTTCGATTTACGCCCACGCTTGACCCTGAAAATTTTCGGCTGGTGGTAGATGGAGCGGTTAACCATCCCCTGCAACTTGATCTGGCGGCGATTTACACTCTGCCACTGACTTCAATGGTCATCCGTCATGTCTGTGTAGAGGGTTGGGCGGCGATCGTTCAGTGGGGCGGAGTGCAGCTACGAGAACTCATTCGACTGGCGCAGCCTGAAGCTGGAGTCCGCTATGTCTATTTTGAATCGGCGGATGGTTACTACGGAAGTTGGGATCTGGCATCTGCCATGCATCCTCAAACGCTACTTGCTTATCAAAAAAATGGAGCGCCGTTGCCGATCAACAATGGCGCTCCTTTAAGGTTGGCAGCTCCCATCAAGCTAGGATACAAGCAGAGCAAGTGGGTAACCCGTGTGACCTTGACCCATCAACTGATGCCTCGTCGTGGTTATTGGGAAGACCAAGGATATGAGTGGTTTGCAGGGCTTTAACCAACCAGACCTGCTCTTAAGGCGCGAACGGCTGCCTGGGTACGATCATCAGCACAAAGTTTGTTAAGAATGTTACGAACATGGGTCTTGACTGTGCCAACTGTGATGTACAGTTTTTCGGCGATCGAGGCATTGCTGTGCCCATCCACAATCAGTTGCAGCACTTCCAGTTCCCGCTCTGTCAGCGGGTATGCCTCCAGCATTTGGCTGTATTCCGGTTCGGCGGCACTGATGGTGACCGTTTCAGCATCGACGGCACCTTCAGGAGCAGCTTGGCGAGCCTGCTGAAGCACAATTTTGGCGATCGCCGGGTCAATCCAGGAGTTACCTTCACTCGTCACTTTCAGTGCTTCTGTCAGGCTATCCAGGCTTACATCCTTCATACAGTAGGAGTCTGCTCCGGCTGCAAATGCTGCCATCACAACCTCTTCACTGTCCTGCAACGTCAGAATTAAGACTCTGGTCGCGGGCTTAGAGGAGTCTTCAGATTCTGCCTGAAACTTTCTGAAGCGGCGGGTCAGCTCAACCCCATCCATGTCAGGCAGCCCAATATCTACGATCGCAACAGTCGGAGAAGTTGTTTCCAGCAATTTCAGCCCATCTGTTGCATTCGCTGCCTCACCCACAACCTGAAAACCGCCTCTTTGTTGAAGCGCTGTCCGCATACCAACGCGGGTCAGGTCATGATCTTCAATTAGCGCAATGCGAATGTCATCCATAATCTGGGTTCCTCAGATCCAAAAATAGCAGGCTCAGGGACACGCCATGCTCATACTCCAGTAATACACAAAACTAGCCAGTTTTGTCCTGGAGATACACCTGCGTTTTCTCCTGTTATAGACAATTGCAGGTATCAAGGCTTACTGCATCTATCTAGGGTTAGGGGAAAAGTAATCTACCTTAAGTGGGATAAAAGAATTTACCAGGAAAGGGCAAGATGGCTTGTTAAAAATAGTTGTAGGGGGCGATCGCCCGAAACGCTTCACCTTTTCCCGGTAGCCTCTGCCCTCCCCTTCCCTCTTTCTACTGACGTAGCTTTTGTGACCAAACACGGGTGGGTAATCCCCACACGTAGACAAAACCTTCAGCGGCTTTGTGGTCAAAGGTATCGTCTGCTCCGTAGGTTGCCAGGTCAGGGCTGTAGATGGAGTAGGCAGACTTGCGCCCAACCACAATCGCATGTCCCTTAAACAGTTTCAAACGCACGGTGCCGGAAACCCGCTCCTGGCTCTTTTGGATGAAGGCATCCAGGGCATCCCGCAGCGGGCTATACCACAGTCCGTTGTAAATCATCCGGGAATAGGTTTCTTCAATTCCCTGTTTGTAGTGGATTAAATCGGGAGTCAGGGTCAGACTCTCCAGATCACGATGAGCCTGAATCAGCAAGGTTAGCGCTGGGGTTTCGTACACCTCCCGTGATTTAATGCCTACCAGCCGATTTTCGATCATGTCGATGCGTCCAATGCCATGTCCTCCGGCAATCTCGTTAAGTTCGCTAATCAGAGCGACAGGATTGAGGGCTTGACTGTTCAAAGTTGTGGGAACTCCTTGATCAAAGCCAATTTCAACATACTCAGGCTGATCAGGGGTTTCGGCGATCGCCGTAGTCATTTCGTACACTTCTTCAGGTGGCTCTGTCCAGGGATCTTCCAGCGGTCCCGCCTCAATTGCCCGTCCCAGCAAATTTTTATCGATACTATAGGGAGAAGACTTTTTCACGGGAGCCGGAATGCCAAATTGCTCCCCATAGGCAATGGTTTCTTCCCGACTCATGCCCCATTCCCGTGCCGGAGCCAGCACCTTTAGGTTTGGATTTAGGGCAGAAATGGACACATCAAACCGGACCTGGTCATTTCCCTTGCCCGTACAGCCGTGGGCAACGGCATCGGCACCATACTCTTCAGCCGCATCGACCAGTAGTTTAGCAATCAAGGGACGAGCCAGGGCAGTGGAAAGGGGATACTGATGCTCATACAGAGCATTTGCCTGAATCGCCGGAAAGGCATAATCCCTGACAAAGCTTTCCGTCGCATCAATCACCAGGGAAACTTCGGCTCCCGATTTCAGTGCTTTTTCCTTGACTGGTCCCAGTTCAGCCCCCTGCCCCAAGTCGGCAGCAAGGGTGATGACTTGCTCAACTCCCCACTCCTGCTTCAGGTAAGGAATACAAACAGACGTATCAACTCCGCCGGAGTATGCCAGCACAACTTTTTTGGCGCGACCCATGACTTTCTCGGTCCTGTTAAAACGACTAAACTCTCATTATGCAGTGAATGATTACAAATTCTTGTCAGAGAGCGTACAGAACGGTAAGCAGGTGTGAGGTGTCAGGAGTGAGGGGTGAGGTGTCAGGGAACCATTAAAGATCGCAGCAAAAAACCCCCTGGTCTGACGGAGCCAGGAGGTTGAAGCAAAAATAATAATGCCGCGGAATATGCTGAAATTAGCGATTGAGAACTAAGCCTGACGGGAGTAGTACTCAACCACCAGCAGTTCATTGATTTGTAGAGCGATCCACTCACGGTCTACAATCCCATTTACCTTCCCTTCTATCTTGTTCTTGTCAAACTCTAGATGGCTGGGCAGGTTTGCTAAACCTGGATACTGGAGGTTTGCCTCTACCAGCTTACGAGAGCGATCGTGATCTCGAACGCTAATCACTTCGCCGGGACGGCACTGATAGCTGGGAATATCCACAACGCGACCGTTTACCGTGACATGCCCGTGATTGACCAGTTGGCGAGCACCAGGGATGGTGGGAGCCATTCCCAGACGAAACACCGTGTTGTCTAACCGCATTTCTAGCAACTGCAACAAAGCCTGTCCTGTAGAACCGGCTGCTCGACGAGCTTTCCGTACATAGCGAAGCAGTTGCCGTTCACTTAAACCATAGTTGAAGCGAAGTTTTTGTTTCTCTTCTAAACGGACAGCATACTCAGAGCGCTTTTTACGCTCCTGCCCATGCTGCCCAGGGGGATATGCCCGCCTTGGGGATTTACGGGTAAGACCGGGAAGATCGCCCAGACGACGAACAATCCGGAGGCGCGGACCTCGATAACGCGACATTACAAGTTCCTCTGAAATTCCTCAATTAATTTTAGCCAGAACTTCCAGTATAGGATGATAAGAGCCTAAGTTGAAAGGAGAAATTGAATATTTTGGGGGTTGGCAACGGAACCCCATTACTGAGCCAGTCTTGCGGCACACAATGCTGCCCCAATCAACCCTACCTTTGGGTTCAGGACGATATGGAGGGGAACCATTTCAAGCAGAGGACTCATCCGTCCTTTGTGATTAAAAGCGCTGAGGAACCGTCCATCGGTTAACAGAGGCAGGATTTTGGGTGCAATACCGCCAGCAACAAACATTCCGCCATAGGGCAGCAGTTTCAGGGCCAGGTTGCCTGCTTCGGCTCCATAGAGTTCTACAAACATTTGCAAAGTTTGCTCTGACAGGGTATCTCGTTTTTCCAGAGCCGCCTGACCAATCACAGCCCCCGGATCAACGGTCTTTTCGCTCTTGCCCATTTCCTGTCTCCAGGTTTGGATTGCCTCAGCAACTTCTGGAGATTCCTTGGCGATGTCGCGATCGCGCAAAAACTGATAAATCGACACAATTCCCTGTCCAGAGACTACCCGTTCTGTAGAAACTCGCTCTAGCCCGTGGTGTTCCAGCAGGTAGCGCAAAAGCTGAAACTCAAGCTGAGTACGGGGCGCAAAGTCTGTGTGCCCTCCTTCTGAACCATAAACTTGATAAGTGCCTGCCTGATGAATGATAAACCCTTCCCCTAAGCCAGTCCCGGCTCCAATAATTGCGATAGGAGCATCAGGCTGAAGTTTTCCAGGTTGGAGGGTGTGGAGGTCAGAAAGCTCTAAGCCCAAAACACCGTAGCCGACGGCTGCAAAATCATTAATCAATGAGACATGGGGAATATCGAGCGCTTGACTCAACCGATGGGTTTCCAGCGACCAGCTTAAATTTGTCAATTTTGAAGTGCCATCGACCACCGGACCCGCGATCGCAAAACAGGCTTTCTCAGGAACAGCCACATTTCCTATCTGTTGCGTCGCTTCCGCCAAAAACTTGCGAACCATTGGCACCAGATCAGGAAAATCGGCACTTCTATAGCGAGACTCATAGAGGGCTTTGAGGACGGAGCCTGTTCGGGTTGTTCCGGTTGTCGCTTCAACCAGGTTCAAGATTGTCTTCGTGCCACCGATATCTCCAGCCAGCAACAATGTCATGGTCTGCTTGTCCCAAAGTCACATCTCATTCTACAGGGATGGATCAGAAGCAGGGGCACCACTCAGGTACAAAAAATACGAAAGATAGAGCGATCCTACTTGGATGGTGAGATACAGTGATTTTAGATGAATCAGCCACAACGGCGTGTGGATAAGTGGATGAGTGAATCAGGCGCTTGACTACTGAGATCTCTCTGGTACGGCGCTATATTTCGCCTGCTCTGCATACATTGCCCGCAGCACCAGCGCGGGATCGACATACTGTCCGGAGTACTTCAACCCCCAGTGAAGGTGGGGTCCCGTTGTGCGCCCGGTCATCCCAATCCGACCAATGCGAGTACCTGCCGGAACAGCCTGTCCTTCAAAGATTTGCATCCCACCGGAGCGATCGCGCATAGACTTCTTACCATCCGCTGTCTCCACAGACCCTTCCATGTGGCAATAGATATGCTCCCATTCGCCCGACTTCACGACTACCGAGGTGCCACAAGCCGTGTGATCGGATACTTCAACCACCTTGCCCGACCACCAGTTGCGAATATAGCTGCCCTGGGGTGCCGCCAGATCTAAACCCCGATGGAACTCTTGCTCAGAAGCACCGTCAGGAGACCGACGATAGCCAAAGGGTGAAGTGTAGCCTTGAAAGTTTTCAACTGGGAAAGAGGCTCCCCGCCAGTTCCCTCTGGTTGCTACATTCGAGCCAGCTTCCAGCGCGCTGACCGTCGCCTGTTCTGTGCCAACAGGCACCAGGCTAAACAAGCTGACTCCTACAACCAGGAAAACACTCACGCTAAAAGCCGAAAGGCGCTTTGACTGGAAGATTGACCGTCCGATCATTCAATCACTCCTCAACTATCCATTGAGATTAAATGAGAGCCGAAAGGGAGATTTCTATGCGGCGTAGGGGAAGTATTTGCCCCTGACAAGCTGTATGACATTCACTCTTAATAACCAGCAAGAAGCCAGAGAACTTTTAAATTCTCAGGCAAACTCCATCTATCGGTGGATAGATTTAGCTGCATTACGAATAGCACTCGGTGTATGTTACCCCAGGTTGCAGCGGATGAATCTCTTTTTTTGATGAAGCGGAAAGACGCAAAATTTGGTAAAGAAAATCATGCAGCAACAATAACGCCTGCTTTTTATAGGCTCAGTTCTGCAAGCCCCAGGTAGCGAATGCCGAGGGGAGAAACTTCAAACCGGCAGGGAAGGATTTGCACACCGAGGGCGATCGCCGCTCGAAATAACTGCCCATATACAGGGTCGGCACTTTCGCCCGGTGCAAAATAGGAACAATCTCCCCGATTAATGAAATAAAGCATCACCGCAGACGCATCCGGTAGCAACGCCATCAATTCCCGTAGATGTTTCTGTCCGCGAGTGGTCACTGTATCGGGAAATAACGCCAGATTTCCCTGCACCCAGGTAGTGTTTTTCACTTCAATATAAGTGGGTTTGACCGACTCACCGGTTATGAGAAAATCAATCCGGCTTTTACGGTCTTTCCCATAGGGCACTTCATAGCGAATGGTGGTGTAATCATCCAGTTTGGGGATCACCTTCTGGGTCAGTGCCAAATTGACAACCCGATTAGGCAGGCTGGTGTTGACCCCTGCCCAGGTCGGTCCATTGTCATGGACTTCAATCATTTCCAGAGTGTATTGCAGCTTGCGAGTCGGGCTGTTGCTATGGGAAACATAAACCTGGCTGCCCGGAGCGCAAACGCCCGTCATGGGTCCGGTATTGGGGCAGTGGGCAGTAATCACTTCTCCCGTCGCCAGTTCTACATCTACAAAAAATCGCTTATAGCGTTTCAGTAATATGCCGGGATAGAGGGTCGGATATTGATAAAGAAAGTCGGTCATCAGCAAGAAATAAAAGTGCGCTCATGATCATAAAACGGAGTGAACGCACTCTAGCAACTCGACAAAACTGGCTTGGGTAAAGTGATGATCAAGGTGACAGATGTCAGATGTTAGGAATAGTAGGCAGATTTACGCCAAGTTCTACTAGGCGGCGATGGGGTTAGGTTGTTGTTATCACCCTTACCCAACTGGCATGGGAGTTATCCGCTAACTCTTCGTTGTAGCCTGCAAGCTGCAAAACCTTGTAATTTGGTCAAGATTCTATGACCTATTAAATTAGTTCAACTAGAAAGATAAGTTTTCATAATATAATTAACGATCGCGCTTCTAATCGTTCAGCGTCTACAGCCAAAACCTAACTGGGGTCTATTTTTATGTCTTCCTCCATTCGCTTTTTGATGTGTTCGCCCGATCACTATGATGTGGACTATGTGATTAACCCCTGGATGGAGGGGAATGTTCATAAGTCGTCGCGCGATCGCGCCGTTGAGCAGTGGCATCAGCTATTTCAGATCATTAAAGAACACGCGATCGTTGATCTGGTGCAGCCCCAGATTGGGGTACCCGATATGGTGTTTACTGCAAACGCAGGTCTGGTATTGGGAGATAACGTTGTCCTCAGTCGCTTCTTTCACAAAGAACGCCAGGGAGAGGAACCTTTCTTCAAGCAATGGTTTGAAGAACAGGGCTACAAGGTTTACGAACTGCCCAAGGATTTGCCGTTTGAAGGGGCGGGGGATGCCCTGTTTGACCGGGAAGGGCGCTGGCTATGGGCTGGCTATGGCTTCCGCTCGGAACTGGAAACCCATCCCATGATTGCCAAATGGCTGGATATTGAGGTGCTGTCGCTACGCTTAATGGATGAACGTTTTTACCACCTGGATACCTGTTTCTGCCCGTTAAGTAACGGTTATTTGCTGTATTACCCTGGAGCGTTTGACTCCTATTCCAATCGGTTAATTGAATTGCGGGTGCCCGCTGAAAAACGAATTGCAATTCAGGAAGAAGATGCGGTTAACTTTGCTTGCAATGCGGTCAATATTGATCACCTGATCATTCTGAATAAAGCCAGTGATGAGTTGAAGCAACGGCTCAGTTCCGCAGGATTCCAGTTAATTGAAACCGCGTTAGCTGAGTTTATGAAAGCTGGGGGTGCGGCGAAATGCTTAACCTTACGGGTGACAGAGCCAGTCCAGGCAGAAGTCCATGCTGGGGCAGCGGTTGAAAGCCGGGTAATTCGGATGGAAGGTCACTTGCTCGATGCTGGATTGATTAACCAGGCGCTTGACTTGATTGTGGAAGGGGGCGGCAGCTTTAAGGTGCTGAACTTTGACCTGGGTGAACAGCGGCAAAGTACCTCCTCGGCTGAGGTGAAGGTGACGGCTCCTGCCCATGAGGTGATGGAGACGTTGATGACCCAATTGATTGATCTGGGTGCGTTGCCTCCTCCCCAGGAAGTCTGCGACATGAACTATGAGGTGGTTACCCAGACGGGAGTTGCCCCAGACGATTTCTACGTCACTACGATTTATCCCACGGAAGTGCGGGTAAAGTGTGAATGGGTGAAAGTCCAGAACCAGCGCATGGATGGGGCGATCGTCGTGGATGATCAAACGATGTCTGCCCGGTGCAAACTTTTGCGTGACCTGGAGGTCGGCGATCGCGTTGTGGTTGGGGTGGAAGGTATTCGCACCGTTCGCAAAACCGAATCTCGTGAGCAACGCAACACGCAAGAGTTTAGTTTCATGGGGGCAGGCGTTTCCAGTGAACGTCGGGTGGAACTGGTGGTGGAACAGATCGCCTGGGAACTTCGCCAAATCCGAGATCAGGGTGGCAAGGTAGTGGTTACCGCAGGTCCGGTGGTGATTCATACCGGCGGTGGCGAACACCTGTCGAAGCTGATTCGGGAGGGGTATGTGCAAGCACTCCTGGGTGGTAATGCGATCGCGGTTCATGACATTGAGCAGTCGATGATGGGTACCTCCCTGGGTGTGGATATGAAGCGGGGGGTTTCGGTGCGGGGTGGGCATCGCCATCACCTGAAGGTGATTAACACCATCCGTCGCTATGGCAGTATCGCCAATGCCGTGGAACAGGGTGTTTTGACCAATGGCATTTTCTATGAGTGTGTCCGCCATCAGGTACCGTTTTCCCTGGCAGGTTCCATCCGTGATGATGGTCCCCTACCAGATACCCATATGGATCTGATTAAGGCACAGGAAGATTACGCCCGCTTAATTGAGGGAGCCGACCTGATTTTGATGCTTTCCTCCATGCTTCACTCAATCGGGGTAGGAAACATGACCCCAGCGGGTGTGAAAATGGTTTGCGTGGATATTAACCCGGCAGTGGTGACTAAGCTGAGCGATCGCGGCTCTGTCGAGTCGGTTGGTGTCGTCACTGATGTGGGTTTATTCCTTAGTCTGCTGGTGCAGCAACTTAACAAGCTCACCAGTCCTTATCGGGTTGCCCAACCTGTTTAAGTCATCGAAGCAGATATGGGCAATTAGTGATTAGCGCTTAGTTGTTAGAGCCTTGTTGAAGGCACAAACTAGCAACCAACCACTAAATAAGTGTCGATTTAGGGCGTTTCTTGTCAGCAGGTAGGGGCACTTTTCCAGGTGTCCACCGTCCAGGTCTAAAGAACCCTCTCAAAGCTGCCCCGCCTCTGTCAGACAAGCAGACTGTTGAATAACTGGTTCCCATGGTCCGAGATCGATGCCAGGGTGCTTGTTGCTTCGAATATTGCACTTTATCAGCCCCACGTCCTATGGAATACCTCTCTTACCTGTACCTGCCCCTCCTGGAAAACGCTGCCCAAACCGAAGATATCGGTGAAGCATCTGTCCCCGCTCAAAGCAGTACTATTTCTGAATTGTCACCAGAAGAAGAGTTGGACTCAGTGATTGATAGCGATCGCGCCAATCAGATGTACCCAACTCTCTATTTCTAGATACTGACGATAGCCTCCATTATCTCCAATTCAACGGTCCTAATCAAGGTTTTCTGGCAGGCGTAGACAATTTGTCTTGTCCCGTGCTGGTGCTTGTTTCCGGTAGCCCACTCGCATCGTTTTGGCTCCTTTCCTGAACAGCTACTGATGCCTTTAACCTTACGGACTCTCAGCTTGGCAGCCGGTGAATGTGGCGCGTGCGCTTCCAAATCCCCCTTTTTTTTGGAACACCTGTCCGAGGTGGTCGGCACCAACTCGACGTTCCGCTCACTGGCTAACTTGTGGTCCAGTTGCTGACGATTGTAGGTGTGCGGCTCTGTTAGTAAGCACGCTTCCAACGTATTCCATATCTTCTGGTTGCCAGCGTCTTTGCGACCCTGGTTTAGGTGCATCCCATAGTCCACCTAATCCCTTGGGGACTCGCAAATTAATAATCCCAACGTCATTCCCGCGCAGGCGGGAATCCATCGTGGAACAGATTGTCTAGCGGGTACTTTATTTTGGGGCACATCCCTTGGCTTACCAGCGCTGCAACATTTCTTGCACCGTCGCTCATTCCAGTTGGAAAAAAGCGGCGATTTTCTCCACATACATCCCTTGGTGACTCAAACGAACTACTTCAGCTCGACCTTTAACCCGCTGAGGAACGGTTGTCGTGGTGCGAAGCTCAAACAAGGTGCGCTTTTCGGCTCCATTGAGAGCAACGCGTAAGCGTGCGTCCTTATTCCGCCTCTCCGTCATCGTTGAAATCAATATCTTTATCTAACTTTACACTCTGAGCTTTTCAAGTCTAATCTACTCTGATCTACTTAGATAGAACATTTTGGGGTTGCTCATTGCAACGTTTGAACGTCCAACTGACCTGATACCAATTTTCTTTGAAGCTATACAGAAGAAAGCCTGGTAGACAAGGGGCTTAAGCCCCTTGTTAAATGCAAACGCATCTTGAACTGGGATGAGATGGCTATAGTTGATATTGGTAACCAACCGATTCAATTTTTAATAACCACCCGTTAAATTAGTTTAATTTGAATCTGAACAGATTCAACCTTTGTCAGGCACGGGAGCTTAAGCCCCATGTTGCATGGCTGCATAGAGAAGTCAACGTTGGGTATGAAAAAGAAAACGATATCGATATAGTATGATCTCATAAGCTAACACCAAACTTGAGGTTTATATCTCTTGGTAAGTTGGCAAAGTTGCAACCCACTCCCCACTATTTCGAGTTAAGTGAATGTCTAAAAAGAAAAAAATTGAGCCACTGACGGGTGATGCTCTGCTGAGGAAAGTCAAGGAACTGGAAAACCTTAGCAAAGAACAAAAAGCAAGAGAGTGCGGCTACTATACCATCACCAAAAATGGTGTGGAACGAGTTAATATGATGAAATTTCTCAATGCTCTGATTGATGCAGAAGGCATTGAGCTAGATGGTAAGCAAGGGGCAAACGGGCGCGGTGGACGTAGTGCCAGCTACCGAATTAGTGTGCAATCTAATGGCAACTTGTTGATTGGTTCGGCTTACACAAAGCAAATGGATTTAAGACCCGGTGATGAGTTTGAAATCTCCCTGGGGCGTAAACACATTCATCTCAAACAAGTTGACCGTCCAGAAGATGAGGACTTAGAAGAGGAATACTTAGAAGACGAAGATTTGGAAGACGAAGATGAAGATTTAGAAGACGAAGATGATGATGATGATGAAGAGTGAGCCTTATCTCTTATGCTGCTGATTGCTCTGAAATTGAGAGGTTCAGTGGTTCAGCAAGCACTGCTGGCTTCTCAATATAAGGTTGGAGCAGTTGTTGCGTCATTTCGAGACTAAACACTAAAGAAACTTTTTCCTGCTCTAATAGTCCCAAAATATGGGTTGGGTCATTGCGATCCACCACAGGTAGTTGGCGCAAGCCCCTGGTTGCCATTCGGGCAAGAGCATCAGAGGTTGGCTCATCCTGGTAGGCATAGAGCAAGTCTTTGGTACAAATTTCTCCCAAAGTCTGACTGCTTGTGCTGTCTGAAGGGAGATGCTCTGAAGAGTCGGAATCTTTCTCCCAACGGGAAACCGCTCGTCGGATATCCTGAAGGGTCACAATTCCGATTAGCTCATACGCTTCATTTACTACCAGAACACTGCGGGCTTGGTGCCGGGTCAACATCAAACCTGCCTGGAGAACGGGGACGGAGGTTGTCAGTGTCAGGAAACTTTGGTGCATTGCCCGACCGACTGGCAAATGGGTCAAAAACTCCACATTTGGATCTGGCTGTACGTTCAAGCCTGTGGACTGAAGGGTAGGAGCATGACGGGCGATCGGCTTCAGACGTTCAACTAACCAGGCGCTCAAGCCCACCGCTGCCATCAGGGGCAGAATGATGCGATAATCGCGGGTCATTTCAAACAGTAACAAAATTGCGGTCAGGGGAGCACGGGCACTGGCTGCCAAAACGGCTGCCATTCCCACCATGGCATAGGCAGGTGGGGCAGCAATCCAATGCGGATCAATCGGTAAAACTAGCGGTAGGAGCTTTCCATAGGCGGCTCCCAGGGATGCCCCCAAAAACATCGCTGGAGCAAATACTCCTCCTACTAGCCCACTGCCGAGGCTGATTGCAGTCATCGCCAGCTTAACAACGAGCAAAGTCAGTAATAACCACAGGGAAAACTGAGCATCTCGCAGCATCGCCTCAACCGTCTCGTAGCCAATCCCCAAAATTTGAGGAAATTGCAGCGCCACAATGCCCACAACTACGCCACCGATCGCCGGACGCAGTAAAAGTGGCACCCGCCCCATCCATGCCCCACGAGTTACATTGCCCTGAAAGAAGTTTTGTGCCCATTGAATGCTCTGGGTGTAAGCAATTGAGATCAGACAGGCAAACAGCCCTAACCCCAGATAAAGGGGTAACTCCAGCGAGCTGCGAACTTCGTAAACTGGCAGGGCAAAGGCAGGCTGCCCTCCCTGTCCAATTTGCGTGATGAGTGCGGCAACAACGGCTGAAAGCAGTACTACACTGACGGCTGACGTAGCAAAGGTCGTGCCTAAAACCACTTCCAGGGCAAAAAACACGCCTGCGATCGGCGCATTAAACCCGGCTGCCAGTCCGGCGGCGGCTCCTGCCCCCAACAACAATCGTTGTCGCTCTTGGGACACCTGCAATGCCTGACCTAGAATTGCTCCAATACTTGCGCCAATTTCCACACTGGGACCTTCGGGACCAAGGGATGCACCTGTGCCCAGAGAGACCGAAGCAGCGACGGCTTTGGCACTTGCCTGAACGGATGACAGACTCTCTACCCCTTGCGCCGTAGACAGTAAGGATGCAATGCCAGGACCAAAATCCTGCCATCGCCACCGCATTAGCCCAACCACCAGCCCACCGATAACGGGAATAGTTGCCAGGGTCCAGGCACCCAAGGAGGCAATCACTCCCATAAAGTCTTCCAGCATCAGGCTGTGGATCTTATCGATTAAAAAATGGAAGCCTACCACCGCCAGACCCGTTCCACTGCCGATCGCCACTGCCAGCATCAACACGACAGTCTCGGGCGAGGGCTGCAAGCGGTTCAAGCCACGAGCAAACCAGGACGATGGTGAGCGCACCATCGACAACGAAGAGGCGAAAGAATCGGAAGGGGGACTGGCGTTCATTGAAGATCATAAAAAAATACGACCCTGAATTGCCCTTCCGGTTGCAGGCTCCTAAAGGGTTAAGCTTTGGCAACAAGAAATAAAAATTCAGGAAATAGTTTTAAGAATAATTCTGACGGCTATACATTAAGTGTACACTCCAACAGTCCTGCTATGCTTGTCTTTAGAGCATTTTGTTGATTGAATCTTTAGTGATGAGGTTTTGCTAAAAGCATCCAGAGGGGGCAAAGTAAATTGGCGAGTGTGTAATCTTGGTGAGGGAGAGAACGATTGTTTTGCGATCGCGTCTCATTTTTCAGAGTTTACCGCTAATCCTAACGCGGCAATTTAATGTCCAAACGGTAGCTGAAGTCGCTGTTGTATTAACTCATACGAATGAACGCCCATACGTTTAACACGCCTTCTCCGACTTGTCCGGTCTGTCACCGAACAGATGCCATTAAGCCCCACAAACTGCTGCGTGGGCTAATTACCTGCCAGCATTGTAGGCAGCGACTCGTTGTTAGCTGGAGTGGGCACTACGTCCGCGATCCATTCACCTTGAAGCACCTGCTAACGGAGCAACGGTTGCGCCAGCAAAGCCATCCCTTAGCACGGTTTTGGCGCGATTGCAAAAGTTTTGGTAACCCATTGCTGCTTATGGTTCTAAGTAGTGTATTTTTTCTAGGCACAGCACTAGTTCTGCTCCAAGGTTCTCCCTCCAGGCAATCACCTTTAAGTCAGCCAATGCTGCTTGAATATAAGGATGATTAAAACCACAACTACCCTACGGGAACGCTTTTCGAATAGTCGCCACGACGATAGGCGGATAGGCTTTTAAAGCATCCTCTTACAGCCGTTTCCGCTTGCATAAGCCACCCATCCACACGCAATTGTAGTTTACTCATCTGGAAAATCGCTGTAAGGGAATTGCTAGCCAGATTTCTGCTCAAGCCGCCGCTTTGCTCCCTGCTCAAACCAGCCAATCACCTGAGTCAAGGTCAAATTTGTCACATTTATATTCGACTCTTGAGCAATCTGCTTTAAAGGCGGTAACGATGAAATCACTAGCTTGGAAAAGAACTTTCTAAACTCGCGATCGCCTCCTCCCTGCAAACTCTCATCCTGGTAAACCCAGTCCTCTATCTGCCCAGAGGTGAGGGCTTCAATCGTAGTTTGCTGCTGTTGGGCAATTTTTTTTAGCGATCGCAGAGCATAAATCGCGACCCGCGTCGCAAACTTGTCATGAGAAGTCAACAACGCCTTGTCTACTTCGGCGCACTCTTCAGGGGTCAAAAACTCAGTCGAAGGTTGCATAGGGTCAGGCTAATTAATAATCCAGTATTGGTTGCAAGGATTTAGTGGGTTTGGCGAATTAAATAGCCGCAGCGATGTTCACCGTCCACCAGCCAGTGAGTTCTTTCGACCTGGCAGTCAAGGGCGATCGCAAACATCTCTAATTCATGCCCACACACACTGGGGTAAGACTCGGCAATTTGGGAAATCGCACAATTATACTCTGTCAGAATGAAGGAAGTTCCATCCCCTTCCTGAACGTCAGCAACATCCGTCTGGCTGGCACCAACAGAATAGTATTCCGCCATATAGCCTTCTTCTCGACGAATTTCAACTAAATGTTTAACCCGTTCTTCCAGTGAAGCATCGCCTAGCCGCTCCCGATATTCAATTGCTTTTCGCTCCCACTGCTTTCGCAGAATAGAGCCAACCTGATCAGCTCCCACCGTTTCAGTCAGGGTATCCAGCAGAGATACCGCAAACTCTTCATGGCGGTGGGGAAACTGATTTCGACCCTCCCGACTGAGGGCATAAACATAGTTAGGGCGACCCATCCCCTCATGAATTACCTGATGGATAATCAACCCTTCGGTTTCCAAATCCTTTAAGTGACGACGAATCGCTTGAGGAGTGATCTGTAAATGTTCAGATAACTCTTGCGCCGTAGCCTGTCCCTGCTTTAAGAGAAGATGCAGGATGTCCTGCTTTGTAGAGTTCTGCTGAGTGGCAGTCATTCTTTTTCCACAAGTAGAACCTTTGCTATCCATCAAAAAGTAAATTTAAAGGCGATCGCCCACTTCCATCTACTTTGACAACAACCATGTTGCTAAAGTACCCTACAATGTAGTTAAGCAACAAAGTTGTTGTTTTAATTATAGAATCGATCCGTTGTCTTGTCGCGCTGCCTCATGAATACAGAAGCCAACCCTCCCAAAGCCAGCGAAAAAAGCCTCGAAGCCATGAGGCACTTCTCAGAAGCCTATGCTAAGCGCTCCGGTACCTACTTTTGCGTCGATCCTGGGGTTACAGCCGTTGTGATTGAAGGGCTGGCTCGCCATAAGGATGAGTTGGGTTCTCCTCTCTGTCCCTGCCGACATTATGAAGATAAAGAAGCTGAAGTCCACGCGACTTACTGGAATTGCCCTTGTGTCCCAATGCGTGAGCGTAAAGAATGCCACTGTATGCTCTTCCTGACTCCCGATAGTGATTTCGCAGGCGAAAAGCAGGAAATTACTTTTGAGGAAATCAGGAAAGTTACTGGACAGTACTAAGCCGTTAAGACTAAGCAGTTAAAAGTTTTGAGTAATGAGTTCTCGATCAATGACTCCCCACTCAAAACTCAAAACTCAAAACTTCTTGAGAGAGACACTACCCATGAGCACGATCGTCCAAAACCTGGTTAATCAGCCCTATAAATACGGGTTTATCACTAACATTGAGTCCGACACGATTCCGAAAGGGCTTAGTGAAGATGTGGTTCGGCTGATTTCGGCAAAGAAAGAAGAGCCGGAATTTATGCTGGAGTTTCGCCTGAGAGCCTATCGCCAGTGGCTCAAGATGACTGAACCCACCTGGCAAAATGCAAGCTATCCGGCGATCAATTATCAGGACATCATTTACTACTCGGCTCCCAAGCAAAAAGAAAAGAAGAAGAGCCTGGAAGAAGTTGACCCTGAGCTTTTGGATACCTTTGAAAAGCTTGGCATTCCCCTATCTGAACAGAAGCGACTGACCAATGTGGCGGTTGATGCCATCTTTGATAGTGTGTCTGTCGCTACCACATTTAAAGAAAAGCTGGCGGAACAGGGTGTGATCTTCTGCTCTATTTCTGAAGCTGTTAGAGAGTATCCCGATCTGGTGCGGAAGTACCTCGGTAGCGTCGTCCCTACCGCTGACAACTACTTTGCAGCGCTCAACTCGGCGGTTTTTAGTGACGGTTCCTTCGTTTACATCCCCAAGGGCGTTCATTGCCCGATGGAGTTGTCTACCTACTTCCGCATCAACAATGGAGACACGGGACAGTTTGAACGGACGCTGATTGTGGCAGAAGAGGGTAGCCACGTCAGTTATCTGGAAGGTTGCACCGCTCCCATGTATGACACGAACCAGCTTCATGCGGCGGTGGTGGAATTGGTTGCCCTGGATAATGCTGAAATCAAGTATTCCACCGTGCAGAATTGGTATGCCGGAGACGCGAACGGGAAGGGAGGGATTTACAACTTCGTGACCAAGCGCGGCTTGTGCCAGGGTGTCAACTCCAAGATCTCCTGGACTCAGGTAGAAACAGGTTCTGCGATTACCTGGAAGTATCCCAGTTGTGTGTTGGTGGGTGACAACTCAGTCGGTGAGTTTTACTCCGTTGCCCTGACCAACCATCATCAGCAGGCGGATACGGGTACTAAGATGGTTCACATTGGCAAAAATACCCGCAGCACGATTATTTCTAAAGGAATTTCCGCTGGTCAATCGAAGAATAGCTATCGCGGCTTGGTCAAAATTGGTCCCAAGGCAACGGGCGCACGCAACTACTCCCAGTGTGACTCGATGCTGATTGGCGACAACGCCCAGGCAAATACCTTCCCCTACATCCAGGTGCAGAACAATACGGGCAGAGTAGAGCATGAGGCTTCTACCTCCAAGATTGGTGAAGACCAGTTGTTTTACTTTACCCAGCGCGGCATTTCCGCAGAGGACGCGATCTCAATGATGATTAGCGGCTTCTGTAAGGATGTGTTTAGCCAGTTGCCTATGGAGTTCGCCGTGGAAGCCGATCGCCTCCTCAGCTTGAAACTAGAAGGTAGCGTTGGTTAAACGGACGGTAACAGCAATGGTTCAAACTCTCCAGGCAAATGATGTCACCTTACGAGATTTAAAGTCTCAGTTTGGACTTCAATTTGTTGAAGACGAGCAGTTTTTTCCAGAGTGGAAAAATGAATTGCCAGGAATTAGCGATCTAGAAAAATTCTTCTTAGATAAGGTGAAAGCAGGCTATCTGAGTTTAGTTGAAGATCCCCCTCTGCTTGAAAAGCCTGTTCAAATAGCAATCTTGAGTCCAATTCTATTTCTGGCAGATCCCTTTCTTCCTCCTTTTAGACTGAAAGCGGAACACTCTATTGAAATTGCTGCCGAGGATAAAGGAACGATCATTCGGGGTCAACTTGATATTTTGTTGATGAAAGAGCAGTTCTGGATCATGGCAATTGAGTCTAAAAGATTCTCTTTCTCAATGGAGGCGGGTCTAGCGCAGCTTCTAGCGTATATGCTGGCAAACCCCCATACGATTAAACCGAGTTTCGGATTAATCGTAACCGGTGGGACTTTTGTATTTATCAAACTGATTAAGGATACAACTTCAAAATACGCCTGCTCTAGAGAGTTTGCGATTCGCAATGCTGGAAATGATTTGTACGAAGTTTTCAGAATTTTGAAGCGGTTTGGGCAGCTTTGAGAGTTAAGGATGAAGAGGTAAAAATTGGTGATGAGCGAAACTAGTGAAGTGATTCTTTCAGTGCGGAACTTAACCGCTGAGGTTGATGGTAATCAGATTCTGAAGGGGTTAAATCTAGAGGTCAAAGCGGGGGAAATCCACGCGATTATGGGACCCAACGGTTCCGGGAAAAGTACATTCTCTAAAGTGTTAGCGGGACATCCTGATTACATCGTCACGGGTGGCGAAGTGACTTTCCTGGGACAGAATTTGCTGGAAATGGGGGCAGAAGATCGTGCCCGTTCTGGAATTTTCCTGGCGTTTCAGTATCCGATCGAAATCCCCGGTGTCAGTAATGTGGACTTTCTACGAGTGGCGTACAACTCCAAACGCAAACATGAAGGCTTAGACGAACTGGATGCCTTTGACTTTGACGAACTGGTTCATCAAAAATTGGATGTCGTCAAAATGAAGCCTGAGTTCCTTAGCCGTAGTGTGAATGAAGGATTTTCTGGGGGTGAGAAAAAGCGGAATGAGATTCTGCAAATGGCTCTGCTGGAGCCGAAACTAGGGATTTTGGATGAAACCGATTCTGGGTTGGATATTGATGCGCTCAAGGTTGTCGCAGGTGGGGTAAATCAACTGACATCACCGGAGAAGGCGATCGTCTTGATTACCCACTATCAACGCCTGCTTAACTACATCACACCTGACTATGTGCATGTGATGGAAGGCGGGCGCATTGTTACCACGGGTGGCAAGGAATTGGCACTGGAACTTGAGGATCGCGGCTACGACTGGGTGTTGGAAGAAGAGGCAGTGGGGGCAAAATGACGATTCAAGTTTCTACTGTTTCAGATGTGAAGGCAACGAATGGAAAGTTGAGAGGCGATCGCGTAGCTTACCTGCACCAACTACTGAGTTTGCGTCCAGAACTGGATGAATCAGTGGATTGGTTACAGCCTATTCGCGATCGTGCCGCTGCCAGAGTGCAATCACTGGCAATTCCTTCTACGAAAGATGAAGAATGGCGCTTCACTGATCTGTCGTCACTGCTGCCAGTCAACTTTCAAGCGGTTAGCCATCAATTTCCGGTTAATCCATCGAAGATTGAATCATTGAGTTTGGCAGAAAGCCCCTGTTGTCTGGTATTTGTAAATGGTGTTTTTTCTCCAGAGTTATCAACTGAATCGGTCCTATCTGAAAGTTTGATCACCGGGAACCTTGCCGGAATTCAGCAAACTTCTCTCAAAGATAAGATTCAAACCTATTTAGCAAAGCAGCAGGGATCAGAAGAGGTTTTTACGGCACTCAACACGGCAAGTTTGAGGGATGGGGCGATCGTCTATGTGCCTAAAAATCAAACCCCTGATACGCTCATCCATCTGCTGTTCCTCTCTACCACGGGTGAAAGCGCAGCGATTTCCCATCCTCGCACCCTCGTGATTGCCGAATCTGGCAGCAGTCTGACATTCGTTGAGCAATATCTCTCGCTGGGAGAAGGGGTGTATTTCACCAATCCAGTGACGGAAATCTGGGTTGAAGCCAATGCTCAGGTGAATCAGACTAGAATTCAGAGGGACAATCAGGCAGCTTTCCATATCGGTAAAACGGCAGTCTCTCAGGCGCAGGATTCTCGTTATACCTGCAATGCAATCAGCTACGGGGCGCAACTTTCTCGTCATAATTTAGAGGTTTACCAGGCGGGTGAGCAAACGGAGACTACTCTAAATGGGCTAACGATGATTGCTGGAGAACAGGTAGCCGATACCCACAGCTTAATCTCCCTGACCAAACCCCACGCCACCAGTAACCAGGTTCATAAGTGCATCGTGGATGACCGCGCCCATGCGGTGTTTAACGGCAAAATTTTTGTACCGAAACCCGCCCAACTGACCAACGCCGGACAGCTCAGTCGTAACCTGCTGCTCTCCCCCAAAGCCCGTGTGGATACCAAGCCCCAATTGGAGATCACCGCAGATAACGTCAAATGTGCCCACGGAGCGACGGTGAGCCAGTTAGACAGCGATGAAGTCTTTTATTTGCAAAGTCGGGGCATTGATGCCGATGCTGCCCGCAGGTTGTTGACCTATGCTTTTGCCTACGATGTGATCAGTGAAATTCCCGTTCCATCCCTTCGAGAGTCCCTTGCCCAGTTCGTTAGAGAACACTTCTAAATTGCAATGACATTCACCCAGGAAAAAACCCTCGCTGCCAAAGTCCACGCTGATTTTCCGATTCTGCATCAGCAGATTCATGGGCATCCTCTGGTGTACCTGGATAATGCAGCGACCTCGCAGAAACCGATCGCCGTCCTCAACGCGCTTCAGCACTACTACGAACACGACAATGCCAATGTCCATCGGGGGGTGCATACGTTGAGTTCGCGGGCGACGGATGCCTATGAAGGGGCGCGGGATAAAATTGCAGCGTTTGTGAATGCCGCTTCCCGGCAGGAGATTGTTTACACCCGCAACGCCAGCGAGGCCATTAACCTGGTCGCCTACGCCTGGGGGATGAACACCTTGCAACGGGGAGACGAAATCATCCTGACGGTGATGGAACACCATAGCAACCTGATCCCCTGGCAATTTGTTGCGCAAAGAACGGGTGCGGTTTTGAAGTTTGTCGAACTGACCGAGACTGAAGAATTTGACCTGGAACACTTCAAGTCTCTGCTATCGGACAAAACAAAGCTGGTTTCCGTGGTGCATGTTTCCAACACATTGGGCTGCATTAATCCGGTGACGGAAATTTGTGAACTGGCGCACCATTACGGTGCAAAGGTCTTAATTGATGCCTGCCAGAGTGCGCCCCATATGCCCCTTGATGTTCAAACAATGGACTGTGATTGGCTGGTTGCCTCTGGACATAAAATGTGCGGTCCTACGGGTGCTGGGTTTCTCTACGGCAAATTAGATTTGCTGCGCTCGATGCCACCTTTCCTAGGGGGTGGTGAGATGATTGCGGATGTGTTTCTCGATCGCGCCACCTATGCCGACCTGCCCCACAAATTTGAGGCAGGCACGCCCGCCATTGCCGAAGCGATCGCCCTCGGTGCGGCAGTTGATTACCTGACCGCTATTGGTATGGATAACATTCATGCCTACGAACAGGAACTGACTGCCTATTTATTCCACCAGCTTGAGCAAATTCCCGAAGTGAGAACCTACGGTCCCAAGCCGAACGCTGATGGCAGTGGACGCGCTGCTTTAGCTGCCTTCACCACTGGAACCACCCATCCCCACGATCTTTCCACCATCCTGGATCAGGCAGGAGTGGCAATTCGGGCAGGACACCACTGCACCCAACCGCTACACCGTCACCTGGGTGCCCAGTCTACTGCACGGGCAAGTCTTTACTTCTATAACACTCGCGCAGAGATTGATGTGTTTATTGCTTCGTTGAAAGAGGCGATCGAGTTCTTCGGTAGCATTTTTGGGTAATGGGTCATCCAGACCTTGGAGGTCTCAAAAACCTCCAAGGGATGTGCCCCCAAATAAAGTACCCGCTAGATAAGCTGCTCCACGATGGATTCCCGCGTGCGCGGGAATGACGTTAATGACGTTGGGACTTTATTAATTTGCGAGTCCCCAAGGTCTTAAACCTGCCCTAATTTCTTGAGGATTTCCTGCTGCACCTGCTCAATGGGTTGGTCGCTGTTAATTCTGAGGAGACAGTGACGCATTTGATAGTACTCCAGCAATGGGGCGGTACGTTCAAGAAATAGCTCAATCCGCCGCTGAATCGCCTCTACAGAATCGTCTTCTCTGCCTCTGGCAAGGGAACGGTTGATCATTACCGATTCGGGTGCTTCCAGGGCGATCGCATAGTCTACACGCTGATTCAGATCTTCCAGCAAAAAGTCCAGTTCTTCTGCCTGAAAAGCTGTCCGGGGGTAGCCATCCAGTACCCAACCAGGGGTGGCATCAGGACGCAATAATCGCTGGCGAATGAAGTGAATCATGACTTCGTCAGGAACCAGTTCTCCCCGCTCTACATAGTTCTGTGCCTGACGACCTAATTCGGTTTGGCTGTCACCATCCGAATCCTTGGCGGCGATCGCAGTTCGCAGAATATCTCCAGTCGCAATCCAGGAAACCTCAAGGCGATGGTGCAACCATTCAGCCTGAGTTCCTTTGCCAGCTCCTGGTCCACCCAGAATTACCAGTCTCATGTATGTATCCTTTGGTGTTTCTTACAGCATTCTCCCACTAAGGTGGGGTGAGGAGTTGGGAGTTGAGAGTTGAGAGTTTTAGACCGGAGGTTTTCCAAAGCCTCCGAGATTTGGGGGAAAGGGGATCTATTGACGAATCGACATATCTAGTGTTTCATATGGGAGCAATATCATCAGGCACGCTATATTTTGCCTATGATCCTGGTATGAAAACAATAAAAATTTAACCCTTGAGGAAGGCAACATGTCTTCTCTTTGGGTTTAATTAGACCAGAGTTTGACTGATACGACGACAAGAATCGTCAACTATTGGTATCTATTCACCCACCACCCTTTAGGTTCTTTGACATGGTTTCATCTGTAGAAGCCCCATCACTCACTTCTAAGCCGCCAATTACCCGTCGAATTGAAGGCTTGGTTCAGGTGTTTACCTGTTCTCACCGCAATTTCTTTACCAATGTGATAGCGCAGGCATTAAGACTGGCAGGGCAGGGAACTTCGGTGCTGGTGGTTCAATTTCTTAAAGGGGGAATTGATCAGGGATTTGATCATCCGGTGCAGTTGGGGCAAAACCTGGACTGGGTGCGGTGCAATCTGCTTCGTTGTATTGACAACTCCCACTTAGAGGAGGAAGAGACGCGATCGCTGGTTGAACTCTGGCACCACACGCAGCAAGTGGTGATGGGTGGAGAATATGAGCTGATAGTGTTGGATGAGTTGAGCCTTGCGATCCGGTTTGGGTTAATTTCTGAGGCTGAAGTCTTAGCACTTTTGCATCAGCGTCCCCGCCATGTGGACATTATTCTGACTGGACCAGAAATGCCCGGTTCTTTATTGGATGTAGCGGATCAAATTACCGAGCTTCGGCGCAGTCATCAACCATGAAGTGGGGAAAGGGGAAACGCGAACTGCCCCAGCCATTCAATCATGAGTCTGTTCACAACCTCTGGATTCTCGTCATGGGGACAATGTCCTGTATCTGGAATTGGGGTGAAAGTTACCGGATGGGTTTCGGTGAGTTGCTGGTAAATGGCAGAAACGGTAATCGGTGTCCACGGGTCAGCTTCACCCCACAGCACCAGCAAAGGAGCCTGAACCCTGGGCAGCAACTCTACCGGGGAAGGACCTGGAGGAGCCGTCAAAACAGAGGCAAACACCTGAGCTGCACCTGGATCGCAGGATGGTTCATAAATCAAGTCAATTAAATCATCGGTGACGGCTTCCCGATTGCGGTAGACCTGGTAAAGGGTGCGACGCAGGCGAGCTTTTTGGCGAATGCGGTTGAACAGAATTGGACCAATGAGTTGCGATCGCACAACCCGCGTAAACGTCCCCATGATTATTCGCAGAGGGAAATTTAGCTCATCAGGACGGTGGTTCAAACCGCCTGCACAGTTAAGTAGCACTCCCCCTGCCGCCATTTCGGGATAGTTTGCCAGCAGCATCAAACAGAGCAACCCGCCAATGGAGTTACCCACAAAAACCGCTGGCTGCTGGATATGATCTGTCCAGAAGTCGCGTAACATTTCCTGCCACAGTTCCAGGGTGTAATCCAGAGCGGGCTTCTCGGAACCGCCAAACCCTAGCAAGTCGATAGCAAACACCCGGTAGCCTGCTGCTGCCAGAATGGGAAGATTTTTACGCCAATGTCCCAAAGAGGCACCAAATCCATGAATCAAAAGTAATGGCTGCCCCGTTCCCATTACGGTGTACTGTATCCTGTGACCCCGCCAGGTCCAGGTCAATTTCTCAAGCGTCGAAATCTTGTCGAGGTTTGTAACCACAGTTTTTATAAAGAATCATTAACATTTCTATCATAATATTTTTTCTATAAATTAAATTTTGGAGTTGGATCCATGACCGAACCCTGGCAGCAGCCCCATGTCATTCACCATAGCCAGCGACTATTGCAGAGCTTCTCCCATTGGGTGGGGCGATCGCTCCTGGATGGCAAAGGTACCGGTACCCCCCCAGAAATTGCCCGCTTGCTGTTTGAAGCCCCGTTTGTGCTGGTTTCCCACGGTACCGAAGCAGACCCCATCTTTAACTACGGTAATCGTAGAGCGCTGGAACTATGGGAATTGAGTTGGGAGCAGTTTACCCAAACCCCTTCCCGCTTAACTGTTGCCCCGGTTGAACAGGAGGAACGCGATCGCTTACTCGCCCAAGCTCGATCCATGGGCTATATCGACAACTACAAGGGGATCCGCATTTCCAGTACTGGCAAGCGATTCTGGATTGAGGACGTTCTGCTCTGGACCGTCATCGATGAACACCAGCAACCCTGCGGTCAGGCAGCAACTTTCCCTAAGTGGGAATGGATTGCGGATTGATGCTACCTGCCTTTTGCAGCAGGAGTGTTACCGGAAAGACCGGGAGCCGTTCCAGCCAGACCGGGAGGAAGGCTGCCTGATTGACCAGGCGTATTGCCCGAAAGACCGGGAGCCGTTCCCGTTAAACCGGGAGGACCACTGCCTTCCTGACCAGGGGTGTTACCGGAAAGACCAGGAGCCGTCCCAGCCAGACCGGGAGAAGAGTTGCCCAATTGTCCAGGCGTATTGCCCAAAAGACCGGGAGTCGTTCCCGTTAAACCGGGAGGATTGGACCTTCCTTGCCCCGGAAGATCTCCGGTTGCTCCGGTTCTCGAATCGGGTTGACGACCCGCACGCTGGATAATGCCTGTCACCGACAACGTGCTGGGTCGAGAAACCGTTCCAGATTGAGGGATGGTTAGATCGCCTGGATTTGGAGGGGTCACTGGAGACACAGCGGCAGATGCCGGACTATCCATCCCAGGGGACCCATCCTGAGTCTCACTCGTTCCGGTGGGAGAGCTTGAAGTTACAGGGTTCTGGGCTGTGCTGGAGCCAGTGATGGGAGCCTGTGCCTCGACAGCGGCGATCGTTTCTTCCTGGACGGCAGCGATCGCTGGATCCGCTGATCGGGAACCTTCCTGCCCCGACAGGCTTAATCCCTGAACCAGATTACTGGTTTCATAGAACGTTCTCAGGTCAAAGTTGTAGACCCGCTCAATTCGGTTCTGGACGATAACTGCCATTTGCCCCGCTACCAGTGGTTGGTTCTGAGTGCGATCGCGGTTAGCAACCTCAATTCCGCTAGTAGTCAGTGCCCCCACCAGCGTCGTCTCTGTCTCCGGCACGTAGCGAACAAACAGCGCCGAGCCACGAATGCCGGTAGCGGCGTTTGGCGTTTGGATGCGTGTCTGTCCCCGACCAGGGGGAATCAGCAATAGAACCGTGCCGTTGTTTAACCGAAAGTTGCGGGTTTTGGGTAAAAACTGAAACAATGCCTGCTCACCAACTCTTGCCAGAGAACCATCATTAAACCGCAGTTCTGCCAAAGATTGTTGCGCTGTAGAAAGGGCATCTCCGGGTGTCATGGTATCCCTGATCCTGGCAGGACGGGGAGCCTGATTTCGCTGTAACAGACGGACTGTTCTGCGAATGGATTGAACAACTGCTCGCGTTAATGGAGTCTCTGCCCGTACTGCAACAGGCAGCAGGAAGGCATGTCCTGCCCACACGGTTACAGTCAGGAACAGGGTTAATCTGCACCGCAGAAGTTTTCCGACCATACTAAACAACCTCAGCGAACTGGGCTTCGACTTCTCTACACCAGACCGTCAGTGCATCTCTTCATCTCTTCCAGACGAACAAATCACTTTACGGTTCCATCCCTTCCCGTTGGCACTGCTTGATTTCGGGGATAGAAAAAAGCACTGAATGCTTGAAACTTCATTTCAAATCATCTTGCTTCCAGCAACACCAAACTCATTCGTTAAACCAGCAAGGTAAGGGACGATAGAAGCCACCCATGAACAGAACGAAGAAAAGAATCACTTTGGTAGAAATACCAGGTAAAGACAACTCTATTGCCACTACTGTCAGATTCAGGCACAGGTAGATACTTCCGGATCTTTGATGCTTGATGCTCAGGTTCAGAATAGGCAAAAAGGGCAACAGCCGAACTCTACCAGAAGGTGCATGCTAAGGAAATTTAATTTTAACAACGAAAGACTTGCATGGACATTTCCCTAATGGAGTGTTGCACTGTCTAATTTTATGGATCTACTGATCGCCTATCACCCGGACTATGGGGCATCCCTCCCAGAAGGACATCGCTTCCCGTGCGGTGGGGAGCACAGGCTAATAGTCAGGTGTGGGCTTGGAACTCTCAACTCTCAACTTTCAACCCTCAACTCTCAACTCTCAACTTCCATAATCCACCCTTTGATCTCGGTTTCGGTGAGGGGGCGTTCTAGTTTGATGTACTCACTTTGGGCTGCCTGGAGCAGGTGTTGCATTTGCACGGGCACTCCCTGGTCGGCAGCCAGAAAAGCGGCGTTTAAGGCAATGTTGCGAATGTTGCCACCAGGAACATTAAGTCTCGCCAATTTTGCATAGGACAGGTTTTCTGTTGGCGTGTTTTTGGGAAATACCCGTTGCCAGATTTCTGCCCGCTGGGTGGCATCGGGAAAGGCAAACTGGACGACAAACCGCAACCGACGCAAAAACGCCTGATCGAGGGAGTTTTTCAGGTTGGTTGTCAGAATTGCCAGCCCCCGGTAAGACTCCATTCGTTGCAGCAGGTAGGCAACTTCCATATTGGCGTAGCGATCGTGGGAATCCTTCACTTCACTCCGCTTACCAAACAGGGCATCCGCTTCATCAAATAGGAGGATGGCTCCCCCCATCTCGGCGGCATCAAAAATGCGTCGCAGGTTCTTTTCGGTTTCCCCAATGTACTTACTGACGACGGAACTCAAGTCAATCCGGTATAGATCCAGGTGCAACTCATTGGCTAAAACCTCAGCCGCCAGGGTTTTGCCCGTACCACTGGCTCCCGCAAACAGGGCACTAATGCCCAACCCGCGCTGCCCTTTGTTGGCAAACCCCCATTGCTCATAGACCTTTGCCCGCTGTCTCACCTGAGCCGCGATCGCCGCTAAAGTTTGGACTTCTTTCTCTGACAAGATCAGATCATCCCAACCAACCTGGGTGCGAATCGGTTGTGCCAGTTCTTCCAATCGGGGGCGTGAATGGCTCAGACAGGCATTCCAAAGGCGTTGGGATAGATGCCCCACCTGCCCAGACAAGCTCTGAGTAGAAATTGCTTGAATTGCCAGGGTAGACAGGTTAAAGTGGCTGACTAATTTATCAATTTGGGCAGTCACTTTTTCGTTACCTGGTGCCCATACCTCTCTCAACGATTGCTGCCAGAGTTGCCGCTGTTCAGTGGCAGTGGGTTGAGTTACCTCAAAGCTGAACGCAGACCGTTGTCGAATTGAGCGGCGATCGCGGCTAAACACAAACAGCGGTTGCTGGCTGATCTCCATCAGACGAGCAATGGCACTGATTTGGGGATGGGGATGGTTGTTTCCCTCACTGGTTTCTGGTACGCCGTCACAATCCAGTAGCAGCAAGCTATTTCTTAAAAGGGCTTCCCGTTCCCACAGGGTTTGAATCAGATTGAGCTGATTGAAATCCGTTGGCAAAATATCTGCATTCAAATTCAGCAGACCACAGCCTAATTTGGCGCATACTGCCGTAGCGATCGCCCGTTTTGTGGCGCTGTCATACCCACACAGTTGCACCAGGGCAGGACTGGTTGCCTGCTGTAACAGGGTGGCGATCTCTGTTACAAGCTGCTGTTGAGACTGGGGTAAGGAGAGTGGGGCATCGGTGGGCAGTACCGTGACAATGCCGACCAGTTGGGGATCTAACTGGGTGTCCCCTAACAAAAAATGGAGGATTCGCTCATTAATGCGTAACGGACTATGGATGAGGGACGACGAGCCACTCAATTCAACCAACTGCCAGCACCGCAGAGGCGATTCCACGGTTAGGGCACTCCAGTGAGGCTGGGGCAAATGACTCAACGCAAAACCAAAGGTTGGGCTGGCGTTTAATGAATCCATAGACCGGATCAAAGCGATCACTTCAGGGTGTAGTTCCATGCCTGCACACAGAAGCACAATCGCCCGTTCAAATTGAGAAAGTTCAAACAGGCGACACAAATCATCAATTGCCGCTGGAGGGGTCAGCGGTTCTGGTAGCGATTCTAAAGTTTCCTCAGATTTCAGGTGCGCTGTGATCTGAGCGATCGCCGCCGTCAAATATTGGTGATTTAACCCTGCCCACTGAGGCGTATGTTGAGAAACAACCCCATTAATCATCTGGCTGCTCGGCTGACTGAATCAATGACTTCAAATAAGCGATCGCCGCCTGGGGGGACATCAGCAAGGCTTCCCCCCGCTTTAACAATTCATACTGTCCCTGGTGGTAACCATGCCCCGCAATTAACCCTAGTGCGATCGCCCGATTCCCCAACTGATTGAGCTGGTTATAGTCAAAGCTATCCGCTTCGGAGCCGCCATTATTGTTGGGGTTGATTGAATCGTCCATGTTGGGAAAGGGGAGTGATTGGTGGTTGCCAGACCTCCGAGGTTTTCAAAAACCTCGGAGGTCTAAGCCTGACGATCCTACTTCTAACAACTAACAACTAACAACTTCCCTCACTCCCTACCGAACTGTCACTCTAGGTCCGATATACCATTCATAGGTGAGGCTATCTGGATTATCGTCAATGTGTAACTGCGTCTCTGCTCCATCTATCATCAGGCGCACTAAATAGTCTCCTGGCTTAACTTTTTGGAAGGGGATGGTAATAGAGGTGCTGTCTTGATTCCGCTTTTGGGCATCAAATAAATAAGACGCTGGATTTTCGATGCCCCACTCATTCAGTACCATCACCACACGCTGGGTCATACCCATGGCTAAGTTCGTTTGCAATTCTAATTCTCCCGATCGCAACTCATCCTCATCCTGAGTTTCCGACGATAACGAAATGGACAACAAGCGGGGGCGTAAAACAAACGGGGCAGCATTCGATTCCTTGCCACTGTGGTGGGAGGACTGACCAGGGTGGGGGGGATGGATGACTTGCAGGCTTTGAATGCCCGCCCGTAGTACTGTTGGTGGCATCAGGGACAGGGGCACCAAAATTTGAGTTGGGCTAACTTCGGCAGGAGTGACTTCAATGCCACATAGGCGCACCTGAGTTGCCCAATCCCCTTTTAGTTGTTTGCCGGTAATCACCAAAGTGCTGTCCGCCAGAATGGGTTCAGACCTCCCTCCCTGAGCAAAGATTTGCTCTACCTGGGGATGGGTGAAAAAGGGAGACAACCCACTGGTGCGGCGATCGCGAATCGGTAATCCTCTGGTTGGGGATTCCTCTCCTTCCACCAGCACCACCAGAATTTTGTAACCAATAGAGAGTAAATAGGGCGTTTGAAAAAACACTGACCAGGCTTTTGACAGATCTTCTAAATTAAAATCCAGCGGCACAATGTTCATCTGCTGCACCTGCTCTGCCAGATTTGACTCCTGCAAAAATGGCAATGTCGAATCGCGACAGGCTGCACGGATCATCTCCTGGGTAATGATGCGCTTATCACTCAGGGTCCGAACAACACTGCCCAGCAACCGTTGCGGTTCCAGTTCGGCATCATTGCCATAGAAGGTGAACATATAGAACAAATCCAGAGCTGCCTGGCGTTTGGTTGGCGAACCCCGCGATCGAAATGGGGCGGCATCCATATTGTTCAGCGCCGGATTGGTAATCACCTGGTATAGAAACAGGTTCACCCCTGTTTCTGGCGTGCCATTGCCAATATCACTGGGACGCACCGTGGTAATCCGCGCTCCCTCAATATCAGTTTGCACCGCTGCCTGAAGCGTTCGCTGGAGTGTTGCAGTAACCGTTGCGACGGCGAGGTAGTTGCTCATGAGGGAGAGGAGAGAGGAGTGGGGGAGAAGGGGGAGAGGGAGAGGGAGAGGGAAGCGTTGCTTCTAATTTCTATTTCCTCCTATGGGACACTGAGTACATAGCACCTACCTCCAGATACTAGTGGTTTGTCAACTTTGGATTTGTGAGTCTGGGATAGGAAAGGAGTTATTATTTTGGGGTTTTCGACCCACAAAATAATTCTTGACAGACCACTAGTGCAGGTTGGCAGACATAATCCGACAGTACCTTGATGCTCAACTTTAGAAGTTGTCGGGATTTCGCCTTCGCCTGCTGCCTTCTGCCTTCTTGCACTAGTGCTCATAAGCAGAAATCTGGCTATCCTGATTTACTCCGTACTCCGCACTCTCTGAACCAGGGTTGCTAGACTAATGTCTCAGTCTACTAAGCAGAAACTAAACCCAACTTAAGTGCCTGCAATGCTGCCTGGGTGCGGCTGTTGACGTTGAGTTTTTCAAAGATCGTAGTTAAGTAGGCTTTGACAGTGCCCACAGTAATGTTGAGCTGGTGAGAAATCGTTTCATTAGATGCCCCCTGAACCACCCAATACAATACTTCCCGTTCCCGCTGGGTCAGGTGGACGGTCTGAGTTCCGGTCATGGAGTGCCCTCCAGAGAAATGAAACAGTTGGAAAAATCGAGTGGCAACTTCGGGAGATAGATAGATTTGATTTTGCATCACAACTTGGATCGCTTCAATCAGTTGCATCGACAGGTGATGTTTGAACACATACCCCTTTGCGCCTGCTTGCATGGCTTTGAAGACCCACTCTTCTTCTTCATGTCCAGATAGCACTAAAACTTTGCTGTCTTTAGTGTGCGATCGCAATTCCTGCAACACCTCCACACCATCCCCCTGAGCCAGTTCCATATCTAGCAAAATCAGCATGGGTGATTGTTGTTGCACCAAATGAATCGCCTGTTGCAGGGAAGCAGCCTGCCCCACTACCTGAAATTGCATCGGACTGGTCATGCTGTGGAAGTCCAACAAATTCTTTAAGCCCTGACGAAAGGCAGGGCAGTCATCCACCAGCAAAGTCGAAATGGGATGGGCCAGTTTGGGAGCAGTTGGCGGCAATGGGTACATCTTAAAAGCCCCTCTGTAAACCTTCTAAATCGATCATCTAGATTCATTACATCCTTTATGCACAAAACTTTATCCCTCATAACAAGGAATAAAATTTATTCGTTCCTCAACGCTTTCAAAACCACCCTTTAAAGCTTTACCTCCATCGCTAACGGCAGGCAGTTAAAACACAGGAAAAACCTTTATAGAGTCTCCTTTCTGGGTGAGGTACATCTTATTTGTTTGACTCAAGGCTTCTACGACTATCCACTACCTCACTGGATTTAAAAACGTTATAAATTGGTATTCCCAAATATTTCCAAAAACTGACAAAGCTCAGTCATCTTTTTAACAGGTTTTTGAGAGATTCCTTGAGAGATATTTCCAACCAAAAGCAGGGGACTAGCAAATTACCCTTCACCTCCTCAGCATTTTTTACGATCCCCCCTGGCAATGGCTAACCAATGGCTAACCAATGGCTAAGTTCTTCTGGGCAAAGTGATGCAAAATTGGGCACCTCCAGTCGGTAAATTTTCAGCCCATAAACTGCCCTGGTGCTCCAGAACAAATTGCTTGGCGATGAACACCCCCAAACCAGTTCCCCCAGAGCGGCGGGAGTAAAAGGGCGTACCCAGCGATCGCAAATCCTCAGCCGTCAGTCCCGGTCCACCATCCCGAATTTTGATCAGAACTTCGGTTTGAAAGGTTTGCCATTCACAGGTAATCTGACCACCCACAGGAGTAAAGGCGATCGCGTTACTGAGCAGGTTTTGAAAGACCTGTTGGATTTTCCACCCATCGACCCGCAACCAAGATGGCTGTGAATCATAGACCAGGGTCAGGTTTTTCTGTTGAATCCAGGGCTGCATCTTCTGGCAACACTGCTGAAGCAACTGCCGCAAATCGCAACTGGTAAAAACTTCTGGCTCAGCGGAGACTGCCGATTCAGTCAAGCGATCCAGGCTCAGGTGCATTTCCTCAGCCGCAGCGCGTAAATCCTCTAACCATTGCTGCGATCGAGAATCTACCGAAGTCGCTTTTAGTAAATCAACATATAGCAGCATCAGGGATAAAGGAGTCCGAAGTTGGTGACGAGTGCGATGGAGTAACTCATTCAGGGTTTGAGTGCCCCGTTTCTCAGGCTGAGGAAATGGCTGCTGATTCAAAGTTTGGGCATAAAGACTTACCCCGTAAGATTGATGCTCAGATAGCGGCATCTGATGCCAGCACAACAGATAGTAGAGAGATTCAGAATTGTGGCTACAAAGACAACCATAAAGGTAATAGGAGCCAGAATGATCCCCGTCTTCTATGAGACTGATATGCAATGGCGGCGCAGTAAAAACCTGTTGCCAGTTGAATCCTAACTCAAGTTGCGGTATGGGGTTGTTGACGAATAATTCATTCCAGTAATAGCCAACCTGATCTGGCTTCTGTCGTTCAGGGCTAAACCGAAGCAGGCTACAGCCACTCAATCCAAATTGGTGAACGAATTGTTTTAAGGATGTTTGAAGAATTGGTTCATGAAAATTATTTTTAAAATCCCTGGTGTCTAAATCTCTGGCTTCTAAATAAGCCTGACCCAAAAACTCTGAGGTTGAGATAGCCACTTAAATCTCCCCTATGCTGACAATCTATCAAAGGAAGGAGTCCGAGTCATTGCTGAGTTGAGTACAATTTCCACCCCAAATTTATCGTGACGAATTATTTCCTAACTTACACGCACTGGAAGATTTCTCAGGAAATTACTGAAACCAATTCATCTAATTTCAAATTTCTTAATGTAAGAGGAATTTTATGGCGCTGGCAGTAGAAAATAGTTTTGTAGTTTAGATCACTGAACTTAGCTATCACTCCGCCAAGGATCTTGCAACTTTGAAGCGAGTCAAGTATAGCCACAGACAATCCTTAACCGTACCCTCTGGCGTTGCTGATTTTGGGTATGGATTGAGCGTTGTATGAATTGAAACTTCGTTCCCATTCATACTGCTATTCAGCACCACCTAACCCTCTGGACCCCTGCCAATTCCTAACTAAAGTCAAGTTTCCCTGGCAGACTCCCTTCTCTAGAGTATGGAAAGATTGGATTTCACATTGAAAGCCTATCCGAAAAGCCTTCATTGCCAGAGCCAGGTACTACACCCAAAAAGTTTGCGGATAGGTTTTACAGCCGTTTTCATTTGGTATAGCCCGATACCTTTAGGGTTTGCCCACCTGAAAATTGCTGTGAGCGGATCTGGATAACTAAGTCTGGAGTGAAATCTGGTTTCTGAACCAATCTAGTTCCTGACCTATGATTGCCGCTGCTTCCAAGACGTTAGCCGGGTTACTTGCCCAGGAGTTAGCTCAGATTTCTCAGGAGCAAATTTCCTTTGAGCATCCCCGTTCCTGGCAACAGGAAAAACCGGGGCTAAACCTCTATTGCTATCACGTTCAGGAAGCGGAGTTTGGTGAAAAGTCTAGTTGTCGCTGGCTGGACCTCACCTTTCTAGTCAGCGTTACAGATTACACACGTCTGGGGGAACAAAATCTGCTCTCAGAAGTGCTAGTGATGCTATCCCAGTACCAACTATTACCCGATGCAGTCTTAGATTACAGCCTGCGGGGTTGTGGAGCCGTGCGAATGAAGGTTGTCACCCAACCACCTACGGACAGCATCCTATTCTGGACGGTGCTCTGTGTCCCGATGCAACTGGCATTACACGTAACACTGACGGTTCCCTACCACCTTCCCAATCAGGCTGTGCTTATACCCTGAAATTTTGGACCTGAAATTTTGGTCATCCTGAACAGCTTGAAACACCTTGTTTTAACGACTAATCCTGAATCCAGCAACGGAGTGTGAATCATGGCATTGGATTATTTTGCACCTGGGGTATATGTTGAGGAGGTTGATCGGGGCAGTCGCCCGATTGAGGGCATCAGCATGAGTGTTGCCGGTTTTGTCGGTTTCACTGAGGATGTACGGGGCGATGCAGATCTGTTCAAACCGGTCTTGATTACCAATTGGAATCAATACCTGGAATGTTTTGGCAAACCAGGTTCCGACGGCTTTACCGATTATGATGCCTACCTGCCCTTTGCGGTGCAGGGCTGGTTTCAAAATGGGGGAGGACGGTGTTGGGTGGTAAGCATTGGCACTCGGTTGCCAGGAACCCCTGCACCTGAAGCAGATGAAACCGCAACGCGCCTTTTAACCTCGGCGAAAAAGCCATCCCTCAGCTTGAATCTGAGGTTGCCAGAGGCAGAAGGTGATCTTCCCGCCCTTCCTCCTGCTGATCGTGTCGTGGTTACTGTCCAGGAAAGCACTCCGAAGCCGGTTGAAAATGCAGACCCGGACGAGGAGCCGCCGTTTAACACCGGAGAGTTCTTTAAAGTGGTGGTCAGCAGTGGCGATCGCGTCCTGGAAACCTATCCCCACCTGACAATGAATTCCCAGGTAGACACAGCGGTTGCCGATTACGTCGTCACTGCCCTGCAAGAGTCTGAATACCTGACCATTACCGATATTTCGGGTGAGCGCGGACAACCCCTCACCCGTCGCCCAGCCAATGGTCGCTATGAAGTGGCTCCCCCTCCCTACATTGCCCCTTTAGAGCGGCTATCGAGAGACTTACATGGTGTTCGGGATGAACGCCGGGGCATCCAGGGGCTATTTGAAATTGACGAAGTGGCAATGATCGCCTGCCCTGACTTGATGCGGGCATTCCAAAACCGCTTACTAGAGCTGGATCAAATCCATGCCCTGATGGAAACGATGGTCAGTTGTTGTGAAAATTCATTCCCTGGTCCTGCCTATCGTATGGTCGTCCTTGATCCTCCCCCGGTTAAACTACGGCGCGGAGAAGAACCTGTTGCGCCTGAAGAGCAGAAACCCCAGGACATTGCCCAATGGCTGAGCCACTTTAACCGCCGCTCCATGTTTGGGGCACTTTACTACCCCTGGATTAAGGTTGCCAATCCCCGCAACAACAACCGCCCGATCATGGTTCCTCCCTGCGGTCACATGATGGGGATTTGGTGCCGGACGGATGAATCGCGGGGAGTGTTCAAGGCACCTGCAAACGAAACCCCCAGAGGCGTTCTGGGACTTGCCTATGAAACCAACATGCGGGAACAAGAACTGCTCAACCCCATCGGCATCAATTGCATTCGTAACTTTGCCAATTACAATCGCGGTTACAAAGTTTGGGGTGCCCGTACCCTGGTTGAGCCAGATAATATCCAGTGGCGCTATATCAGCGTTCGTCGCTTGATCAGCTATATCGAAAAGTCGATTGAACTGGGAACTCAGTGGGTCGTGTTTGAACCCAATGATCAAGACCTGTGGGCACGGGTAACGCGCACCGTCGAAGGCTTTTTGACCCGGCTATGGCGGGACGGTGCCCTGTTTGGGGGAAGCCCATCGGAGGCATTTTATGTCAAGTGTGATGGGGAATTGAACACCCCGGACACGATGATGTTGGGTCGCCTATATGTCGAAGTGGGAGTCTGCCCGGTACGTCCAGCGGAATTTGTCATCTTCCGTATTAGCCAGTGGGCACCAAACCAATAACCTGCATCGGGGCGAGTTGATTTGCACACCTCAGTTCGCCCCAAGCAGATTTGCCTCGATTGAAATTTGGGCCAGTTACAGCCATTTTCATTTGTGTGTGCCACATCGATCCATGATTTCGCATTCATCTGCATCGCCTGTGGGGGAGTCGTCTGAAAGCCGCTGTAAGAATGGTCAAAATTTACTTCAAAGATTTCCAGGTCGTAAGCAGTAAAGGGATTTGAGACTATGACAGACATTCCAGTCAAACCGATTACTACCAGCACCTTCTATGTAGAGTTTGACGGCATGACAGACAAGATGGTGAAAAGTGTGCAGGAGATTGCCTTTCAGGGACAGGTCAAGGGTTACGAAAAAGCCCTTGCCTCAACCAAAGGGGGCAAAACTTTACGCCAGAGTACATCCAGTGGATTTGAGGAAAATCCCAACTTCACGATAGAAGTGTATTTGCTCGAAGGCGATATGGATTTCTACAACTGGATGCAAGCAACCATGCCGACGAACTATGCTTCTGGGTCGGGGGCGGCCGGTCAGGGGCAGTGGTCCCAAAACCGCAAAAATGGCTCCATTACTGCCTACGATCCGGGGGATAAACCGATTCTGCGCTGGGATATTAAAAATGCCTGGATTAAAAGCTATAAGGTCTCAGATTTTTCTGCTGATGGTAGCGATCTGGTGTTTGAAACCTTTGAAATCGTTTGTGAAGATATTCGGCGGGTAGATCCGAACAGTGGTAGCCGGATTGGTCCAGGGTAGTGGGTGTAAAGAGTTGTTGATTATTAGTTGTTGGTTGTTAGTTGTTAGAGAAGAGGAAGGGTTTGGGGATTGGATAACCAGTGCTCAGTGTTGAAGGGATTGAATTTGCTGGTGAGGCAGGATCAATTTCTTTTCAGGTTGTGGAACGTTGTTTACTTAATCGATCTATTGAATTGAGGGGCTGATCTGATGGCTAAAGGTGAAGTTCTTGCCAGTTCCAAGTTCTATTTGGAATTTGATGGTGTTACGGAACTGATTGTCAAAAAAATCAGTGGACTGTCAATTAAGTTGGAATCTGCTGGTGACATGAAATCTTTTGGGGTTCGCAAAGATGCAGCCAGCTTCATGCAGGCAACGGTTAGCGGTGTCACCAGCGGCACGATCAACGTTGAGTTTGTGGCAACGGTTGAAGATCACTCGATGCACGACTGGTATCGCGAATCCCATTCCATTGGGGGTCCCCTCGCTGGTAAGGGATCGAGTACTGGTGGAACGCGCAAGAGTGCTTCACTAACCCTGTTCAACCAGAAGGGAGAAGCGGCGGCTAAGTGGAATTTTTCAGGCGTGTTTCCCAAGTCTTACAAAACGTCCAAGCTGGAACCGGGTAGCACAGAGTTGTTCACTGAGAAAGTTGAGTTTGTTTACGAGACCTGCCACCGTGTCCAGTAAGGAATCAGGGCATGCAGGTCTGGGATCTAGGGAGGGGAGGTTCACCCCTCACCCTCACATTAACCAATCCAAGGAGGTGATCCCCATTGACCGTTCCAAAGTATGAACTCTTAGCCAGTTCCCGGTTTTATGTGGAGCTTAAGCTAAACAATTCTAAGGATGAAATTGATGGCTACTTCATGGAATGTCTGGGACTCAAGCGATCCTATGAGGTTATTTCAGCTTGTGAAGTAGTTCCCCAGAAATGGGGCAGCAAGGATGCCAAGGTAGGGCGGGTGTTACGGACGAAATTGCCAGGGAATAACAAAAGCGAAAATATTATTCTCAAACGGGGATTGTGCATTTCGGATACTTTCTGGCGCTGGTTTAAGGCGATGGAAGAGGGGAAATGGGGCGATCGCCGCCAGGAAAACGTGATCCTCACAATTTACGACCAACATGCCGATGCCAGAGCCAGGTTTTGTTGTTCCAGAGCGTGGCCCCTGAGCTACAAAATCACGGATTTGAAAGCATCGTCGTCAGAGTTTGAGTTGGAAGAAGTGGAGTTAGCAATAGAGGAGTTCTTTCGGATAGAGATTGAGGGGAATGAGATCCGCGAAATTCGATCATCGTAAGGGGGGCTGAGTGTTACAAACCGAGTTTGAATTTACCCTACCGAAGGGCTACCTGGATGAATCGGGGAATCTACACCGTAAGGGTGTAATGCGGTTGGCAACGGCAATGGATGAAATTGTTCCCCTCCGAGATCCGCGTGTGAAGTCGAACCCAGCCTATGCAACGGTGATTATTCTGTCACGGGTGATCACCAAGTTAGGTGCCCTAGAGGAGGTATCGCCCCAGGTGGTGGAAGGCTTTTTTGCCTGTGATTTGAGCTACTTACAAAAGTTTTATCGTCAAATCAATGAGTTGGAAGAGCCGTCCGGTGCGGCAAATCTTTCCCATTCGTCTGAGTCTGTATCAGTGGTTTAGACATGATGGTTGCCAATCCCTTACTGACGGAATTTAATTTTATGTTGCCCCGTGGTCTGGTCGATAGCGGGGGTGTGGTGCATCGGTTAGGGGTGATGCGGTTAGCCACAGCACGGGATGAGCTGGTGGCACATAAGCATCGCCATGTACAGTCATATCCAGAGTATTTGATGCTGGTGTTACTGTCCCAGGTGATTACTCAACTGGGGACTCTGGAAGCTGTTTCCCCGGAAGATTTGGAAAATCTGTTTACTCAAGATCTGGCATATCTGCGGGAATTTTATAACCGAATTAACCAAAACGGCAGTGCCAAACTACCGATTCAATGCCCCCAATGTAATCACCAATTTCAAACGGATTTTGTACTATCGGGGGAGTCATAAGCTACCCCCAGGAACAGCTTCACCAGGAGGTAGCGTTTATTGCTCTTCATTTTCACTGGTCTTTAGAAGAAATCTTGAATTTGGAGCACCGCGATCGCAGGCGTTGGGTACAGGAGATAAAGGAGGCAGGAGGGACATAGTGTTATGCCACGATTAGGTAGCCCATCTCTAAAATCAATGCTCAAGACCGTTTTGTTGGCGAGCCTGGTGTTTACGGTGCCCGTTGTGGCAATTCGTGTCCTGGGTGGATTTGAGGGGCTTGAGCTAGCTGCCTATGATGCTTTTATGCGTCGTCGCCCGATCGAGGGTATGGACGATCGCATTGTGGTTGTAACAATTAACGATGATGATATTGAACAACTCCAGCAATTTCCGATTCATGATGGCACTCTGGCTAGGGTTTTGCAAAAGCTAGAGAGTTACCAGCCTGCCGCCATTGGGTTAGATATCGCGCGGGATGTACCCCAGGGACCTGCTGCTGGGCGAAAGCAGTTAACCCAGGTGATTGAGAAAAGTACAGCGATTGTTTCAGCCTGTTTACTAAGTAGTAGCAACCATCCCGGTTCACCACCAGCTCCAGGTACTCCAGCAGAGGGGGTTGCATTTGCGGATTTCCCCATTGATGTGGATAAAACCGTGCGGCGAACCATTCTGGTGTCTACCCCAGCAAAAACCAATAAACCTGTGCGGCGGGAGCATGTCTGCAATGATGCCAGTACCGAAAATGAAATTCTATCCCTGAGTTTTCAACTGGCGACCATGTACCTGGCAGGTCAGGAGATTAAACCAGAAGCCACAGCGAATAGTGAGATTCAGCTTCGCCAGCAGGTGTTAAGCCGACTTTGGTCAGGGTTTGGTGGCTATGCCCACATGGATGCAGATGACTATCAAATGATGTTGAATTACCGGGGGGCAAATCAGGTTTTCCAGGAAGTTTCAATTAATGAGATATTGCAGAATAAGGTCGATCCTGGCTCAATTCGCGATCGCGTGGTTTTGATTGGCTACACGTCTGAAGTTTCAAAAGACACGCTCTCCACTCCGTTTATCGAGACTCAAAGTGGTTCGCGATCGATGCATGGGGTGATAGTTCACGCTAATGCTGTCAGCCAAATTCTTAGTGCGGTACTGGAACAGCGCCCTCTGATTCAGAGTTGGTCTAAAGTCGGTGAGGTACTGTGGATTTTTGCCTGGTCCTTAGGCAGTGGACTGATTGCCTTCTATAACCGACGGTTGGGATGGTTCCTGATTGTCCTGGTTGCTTCCGGTGGGCTTCTATGGAGCATTTGTTACGCGCTATTTCTCTATCAGGGGTTGTGGGTGCCGTTTGTCCCCACTCTGACCGTAATGATTGTGACGGCACTGGGGGTACGGCTGCTCGATCTGGCAAACCGGACTGGCTATGCCCAGGCAATCTATGAGCATTTACGGGAGAACATGGTCGGTAATGCCACCGGGCGCGATCGCACCGGAGACTATCTGGAAAATCTGGTCCGGCGTGCCCGGGCGGTACGTCAGGGGCAGGATGTCAGGGAGTTAATTGCCGTTGGCGCTGAACCAGATGCCTTTGCCACCCCAGAAATGAAGGCACTCTATGAACAAATTGCTGACAAAGTTAGAGAGGATGTGGCAGCAGAGCAAGCTGCCCGTCAGTCAGCGATGGCGAATACTTCTGGTAACAGCAAGCTCAGTCGGATCAATGCCCTGCTCAACCGGGCGCAGTACTCCCGGACTCAAATTCAGCCACCGCCCCCTCTGGGAGTGCAAGGAAACGCAAAATCACCAGAGGGTTCCCCATGACTGAAACGTCTCCCCCTTCGCGCCTTACATCTCTCGGTTCAGAAGCACCAAGTTCTCCATTGGTCGCTCCTGCGGCAGTTAGTCCAACCGGATATGCCGCCCCGGCTCGGTTTCTTCCCGTCTCTAAAACTGAAGAGATTGAGCGATTGGCTCAACTGGCTGCCCAACTATTACAGGATCCAATGGCAATGCAGCAGTTGAGCGATCGCGTGGTGGAGTTGTTGCAACAGGATTTGAAATTGCAGCGGGAGCGTAGTCATGGTTATGGGAGGCGGTGGTAATGGCTGACTTAAATGTACTGAACTACGTCACGACCAATCGGTTTTATGTTGAGATGGAAAGCCAGGTCACCGCTGCCTTTAGTGAGTGTTCTGGCTTGGATGTGCAGATTGAAAAAGATGTGTATCAGGAAGGGGGAGTCAATAATCAGCAGCGAATTTTTCTAAAACATACAAAATTTGGTGACTTGACCTTAAAGCGAGGTATTACCGATGACCAGGTGTTCTGGAACTGGATTCAGCAAAGCCTGATTGCAGGGGAGTCACGACGACGAAATATAAACATTCTGATTTTTAACCAGGCGGGAGAGACGATGCAGGTCTGGAGCCTGATTGGAGCGGTTCCCGTTGCCTGGAAAACCCCATCACTCAAAGCAGATTCCAATACGGTCGCGCTGGAAGAGTTAGTGCTTGCCTACGAAGGACTTAAGGTGATTCACAAGGGTAAGAGTGGTGGAGCAAAAGATCAGCAATTGAAGCGAGATCCCAAGGGCTATTTCCCAGATTCGGAATAGGAGATAGCACCCATGCCGATCGCTCCTGACCCATCCAATGCCTTTGCCCTGCCTCCCGAGGAGTTGCCGCTGGGAATTCAGCAGCCGTTGTTGCCGTCTGCTCCGCTGGGACAGTCGATGCTGCAACCAAAATTTATCACACCCCTGGGGGCGCAATCGCTGACCGTGCTTGACCCATCTGTTTTTTCAGCAGGGCAGCACTCCCTCCAATTTGAGCAGCAATTACCCTTTCAAGATTCACCCTTTTTCGACCCACCGGATTTATCCCGCAGATCTGAGGCATATCTACCAGCAATTCAACCAGCACCATTACCCGATGCCCCAAATTCAGCCTCCCGTTTTCTGACAGACCAACCCGGTGAATTGACCCCAATTCAGCGAGAGACTGGGGATCTTAGCAGTCCAGTAGAACATCCCAGGAATATTTCAGATGCGATCGCTCAACCTTTCGTTGAACCTGATCCAGTGGCGCAGGGAGTTACACCTCTACCAGAATCCCCTACCGCTCTCATAACAGATGGAATTGCAGCACAGACTGTAGATTTGCCTCGATCCAATACAAAAAGTGAACAAGCAATTGGTTCATCCAGTCATCCAGGAATAAGTCATCCAGCAATACCTAATCCAACGATTCCTAATCAAACGAATTTAACTGAAACCATTCAAGCAAAAAATGATGGCTCCAAGGAACAAGAGATTGATTCAAGTATCGATCAATTAACTAGTAGTCAGGAAAATACGTTTGAGATCAATCAGACAGAATCAGATGACTCAAGACAGCAGTTAACTGATTCACTTATCAATCTGGAAACTAATCATCAGCAAACTACACCTGAGATGGTTCAGGCAGAATTGGATGACTCAAGCCAGGCGTTAACTGATTTACCTTCCAATTTGGCAACTAATCATCAGGAAAATATACCGGGAACATCTCAGAAAGCAGTTAATCCTTCGCAGCCTATTGATTCCTCTCCAGTGAATATAAATTCGCTGATTCAGCTTGATCCAACTGATGATATTCAGCGATCGCTCACTCAACCATCCGCAGAATCTTTTCCTTCTCATTCCCAGACTCCCCCTGAAAATGCTAACGAGGCAGAGCCTCCAGCCAGTGAGACAGAATCTTCAATCCTTGAATCAACCACCCTTAAAACTGCAAGATCAGATGATCAGGTTCCAGAACAATTTGATGTAGCCAGTGAAACCAACCAAAGTGAGCAGATAGATATTAGCTCAGTTCAACTTGATCAGGCTGGAGATCCTGTTCAAAAAGCGATTCAGCCATCATTAGAAACTCAGCCTTCAATTCAAACTGGTTCAGAGGATATACAAGCAAAAACAAATGCTTCAATCCAGCTTGATCAATCTGAAAAACCAGCAAGGTCGATCGCCCAACCTCAAATTGAGACCCATTCGTCGGTTCATCTTGAGCAAGCTGAAAGCACTACACAGCCAGAAATACAATCAGATATACAATCCCAAATAGAAACACCATTACAGACGGCACAACCAAACGATTCGACAATCCCAACCTCCCTTCCTGTTCTCCCATCTGAAACTGAGCAGAATCAAGCTGGTCAGGTTTCAGAGCCACTTCAGAGAGAACCTGGAACTAAGGAAGCACAAATAGAGCCAGTCAGTCACAAACCTCTGATTCAACCCGATCGCCTTTCTCAGTCCTCCGGTGCCCAGGCGGAACAGGGGAATGGGCAAAACCAGGCTGGTCAGGTGTCAGAGTTGTTTCAGTTAGAATCGGGAGAAGCACAACCACCGATCGCCCCATCTTCTATCGAGGCTCAATCCACCAGCATCGATTCCTCTACCCAGGCTGCTCAGGTTGAGAGTATTCCCCAGTCAGCTATACAGCCCAAACCAGACCCTCAATCTGCTGTTGATCGGTCTATGCCGGAAGATCAGGGAGTGCCGACAGAGGCGATCGTCCCTCCTCCAACCGCTCCAGTGGATGGTTCCCCTGAAGCTTTAGCGGTTGCTGCTGCGCCGCCAGAAGCGATCGTCGATCCCCCACCGATGGCTGATATTTCTCAAACGTCCTCCATTCATACAGAAGCTATTCAGCCGAAAGCAATCGAGTCACAGGCAATTGAGTTAGAAGCCACTCAGCCAGAGACAGTTCAATCAGAAGCTCTTCAATTAGAGCCAATTGAATCAGATGCAGTTCATCCAGAGTCAGTTCAGTCACAAGCAATTCAGTCAGGAACTATCCAGTCAGAAGCAATTCAATCAGAGTCAGTTCAATCAGAACCCATTGCATCAGAGTCAGTTCAACCCAAAGCGATTCAGTCAGAGGTAATTCCGTCGGAAGCGATTCAGTTAGAGCCAATTGAATCAGAAGCAGTTCAGCCAAAAGCAATTGAGCCACAGGCAATTGAGTCAGAAACGACTCAGCCAGAGGCAGTTCAATCAGAGGCTCTTCAAGTAGAGCCAATCGAATTAGAACCAAATGAATCAAAAGTAGTTCAATCAGAGCCAATTGAATCAGCAGCAGTTCAATCAGAGACTATTCAATTAGAGCCAATTCAGTCAAAAGCAGTTCAATCAGAGCCAGTTCAGTCGGAGGCAACTCAGTCAGAAACTATTCAATCAGATGCAGTTCAACCAGAACCAATTGAATCGGCGGTAGTTCAGCCAAAAGCAATTGAGTCACAGGCAATTAAGTTAGAAGCCACTCAGCCAGAGGCAGTTCAATCAGAAACTATTCAATTAGAGCCAATTGAATCAGAGTCAGTTCGTCCAGAGTCAACTGAGTCAGAAGCAGTTCAATCAGAACCAATTCAATTAGAGACAGTTCAGCCCAAAGCAATTCAGACAGAGCCAGTGCCGTCGGAGGCAACTCAGTCAGAAACTATTCAACCAAAATCGATTCAATTAGAGCCAATTCAGCCAGAGCCAATTCAGCCAGAGGCAGTTCAGTCAGAGCTAGTTCAGTCGGAGGCAACTCAGTCAGAAGCCACTCAACCAGATGCAGTTCAATCAGAATCAATTGAATCAGAGTCAGTTCAGCCAAAAACAATTGAGTCCCAGGCAATTGAGTTAGAAGCCACTCAGCCAGAGGCAGTCCAATCAGAAGCTCTTCAATTAGAGCCAATTGAATCAGAGTCAGTTGATCCAGAGTCAGTTCAGCCAAAAGCAATTGAGTCCCAGGCAATTGAGTTAGAAGCTACTCAGCCAACGGCAGTTCAATCAGAAACTATTCAATTAGAGCCAATTCAGGCAGACGCGATCGCGGCTTCTCCACCATCCACAACAGACATTTCTGCTGCATCTGTGGCAGAGGCTCTACCAGAGTCATCTTCACCGACTGAGCGATCGGTCACAGAATCCCCTCAAGACTTGCCAGAGTTACCAGCCGTTATCCAGCGATTATCGGTTTGGGAACCACTGGCACAAATGCAACCGCTTCAGACACCAGCCAATGCATCACCGATTTCAACCGTTCAATCCATTCCAGCGATTGAAATTCCAGCTATTCAGATGAAACCGAGTGATGGTTATCGAGAAATACTGGGCGATCGCCCAGATGCCGACTCAATCAACCGCAAATCTGCTCTCACCTTGCCTGCCAATGAAAGCGATGCCAGTTCCATCTCTACAACCGGAAATCCCGTCCCTGGAGAATGGTCAAGCATTGCCGAACTGTTTGAGGCAACCATGGCATCTCATTCTGAGCTAAAGCAACCTCAGGTTTCATCCGATAACAGCTATCCAGATCTGCAACTTTACTCAGACTCTAATTCAATCCCAACAGATGCGATTCAGCGGCAACCTGCGGCAACCGCAACCCCTATACCCCAAAGTCTCACCACTCCTGCCGAGCCTGCCAGCGAAGAGCAACCCCCTTCTGCTCAACAACCCCAACCCCAGGCATCCCCAGAGGATTTAGAACGCCTTGCCCAGGAAATTTACCGACTGGTGCGGCAACGCCTATCTCTGGAACGAGAACGGTCAGGGGGATTTTATTCAGGACGTTTATGGTAATCATTCAGGAGGTGAGTCGTCATGCAATTGGAAAAAGCAACCCTGACACCCGCACCGGGAGAATCCGCCGATAAGATCGAGTTTATGTTCAACCCAACCGAGGTGAAATTTAACCGCAGTGTCAGCATTGAGCAATCAGAAGGCTCCCACACCCAATCGGGGCAAAACAAAACCAGCTTCAAACATCCCAACCCTTACCAGGTTACCCTCAGCAACATCATCCTGGACACCTACGAAAATAAGGAAGGTCAGCGCAGTGTGCTGAAACCACTGAAGCCCTTTACCGATGCCGTTGCCTATGTCAGGGGAGATGGCAGAGGGAAGGAACAACGCCCACCTGTTTATTTATTTACCTGGGGTGCAAATACTTACCTGCGATGTTTCATCAAAAGCCTCTCCTTCCGATTCACCCTGTTTTTACCAGACGGCACTCCAGTCCGGGCAATTCTAGACCTGACGCTGGAACAGGCGGATGATAAGACTCCTCAGCCCTCCCAGGGAACTCCCAATGTGAGCCAGAACCAGCGAGAAAGCCAGGGAAGGACGGCACTTTTTCAATAAGTTGATGGTTGTTAGAAGGTGGTCATAGGTTATTGGTCATTGGTCATTGGTCATTGGTCATTGGTATTTACAAAGTGACATAAGGAGAAATGACAAAGGACAAAGGACGAAGGACAAGCAACGATTAGTTACCATTGTCATTATCTATAAACTCCGAACTCCAAACTCCAAACTTTCAACCCTCAACTCTCAACTCCTCCCCCTTCTAACACTCATGCCGCAATCTACTCTCTACGTTCCTAAACTTGATTTAGAAATTGATGGGCAAATTGCCTCTAATGAATTGATGCAAGATATTTTGCAAGTCTCGGTTGAGGAGAGTTTACATTTACCAAGTATGTTTACGCTAGTGCTGGAAAATGCGGCATTCTCAGGGCGATCGGATGAAAGGATCTGGGAACATCAGTCTCAGTTCACGATTGGTAAATCGATTCGTATCCGTTTTAGTAATAGCACCACAGAAGCTCAGGAATTTGATGAGGAGAAAAAAGATTGGGTTATCTCTGGGGAAATCACAGCACTCGAAACCCATTTCACGTCGGGTGCGCAGGCTCCGATTATTGTTCGCGGTTATGATCATTCCCATCGGCTACATCGGGGTCGCTACAACCGCTCTTTTCAAAACATGACGGATACGGATATTGTCAAAAAAATCATTGGAGAAGTTGGGATTCAGGCAGGAACGATTGATGATAGTGGTGCGCCCCATGAGTATGTGTTTCAGGAAAACCAGACCAACATGGAATTTCTGCGGGAGCGGGCAGCCCGCAATGGATTTGAACTGTTTGTGCAGGGCGGAAAATTACATTTTCGTAAACCCAAACAAGACCAAGCCCTGGAACTGACCTGGCTAACAGAACTAACCAGCTTTCAGGTGCGTGTCAGCAGTGCAGAACAGGTCAGCAGTGTTGAAGTCCGTGGCTGGAACTATAAGCAGAAGCAGGCGATCGTTGAAACAAGCAGTTCAGCCAGCATTCTGACTAAAAATGATTATGGCAAAGGTCAACAGACCAGTTCTGCCTTTCAGGGGCAACCCTCTTCCCCCAAACTGATTGTTGTGGATCAACCGGTTGCAACGAGTCAAGAAGCCAAGAAGATGGCACAGGCATTGTTCAATGAGCTGGGCGATGAATTTGTCCATGCGGATGCTCAGGCGATCGGAAGCCCTGATATTCGACCAGGGCGGGTTGTCAAGATTAAGGGACAAAACATGGGCAAATATGCGGGAGATTACTACGTCACTGAAACCCACCATGTTTTTAATGAAGGTGCCTACACAACGGCATTTAGTGTGCGTGGGTTACGGGGTGGTAGTTTACTGTCCTTGCTGTCGCCAGCAACCCGCTTACAGCCCGGACAAACTCTGTTGCTTGGGACAGTAACCAACAACAAGGACCCGGATGGAATGGGACGGGTGCGGGTTAAATTTCCAACGTTGACGGAAGAGCATGAAAGCCATTGGGCGAGGGTGGTGGCGATCGGGGCTGGCAGTAGTCGAGGGTTTGATTGCTTACCCGAAATTGATGATGAAGTGCTGGTGGGGTTTGAACATGGCGATATCCATCGTCCGTTTGTGATTGGTGGGTTATGGAATGGAAAAGATAAACCACCGGAATCAGTCAATGATTCTGTAGCCAATAGTAAGGTACGGCTACGAACGTTTAAGACTCGAACTGGACATAAATTGCAATTCACCGAAGAAGATAAGGGTACTAGCAAAAAGGGAATTTATATTACATCGGTTTATGGACATAAGGTACATCTGAATGACAGCGATCGCTGGATTGAAGTCCGTACCAATGGTGGTCATGTCCTGCGAATGGATGATATGTCGAAGTACGTTGAACTCAACACAGCGGGAGGGCACCGATACAAGCTGGATGACCTCAGCAAAAGTGTTTCCCTTCAGTCGGTTGGCAGTATCTCCATTAAAGCCAATACCACCCTTGATCTTCAGGCTATGGGCATCATTACGGTTCGAGGTGCCTTAATTCGGTTGAATTAAAACAACAAGAGATTTACAACGATAAGGAGGTCTACATTATGGGACAACCTGCCGCCCGCATTACCGATCCTGTTGCTCACCCCTTACCTCCAGTGCTAACGGGTGGACCTGGAAGTGTGAATGTTTTAATTGGCAGTCTACCCGCATGGCGAGGGGTGCCGCTTGCGGCTGCGGCTGCCCTGCAAAGTGCCAAGGCAGTATCCGATACCACCATTAAAACATCTGAAGCGGCTACCGTTGCCGCCGCCGGAACTCCCGGTGCTCCTGCGGCAAAAGCGGCTGAGGAAACCACTAAATCTACTGCGGCTATCACAATGGGCAATATGATTAGTGCCACGGCTGCCGGAGCCGATATCCATAACTGCGTTACTCCATTACCGATACCTCCCCACGGTCCCGGTGTGGTGATAGATGGGAGTCAGACCGTTTTAATTAATGGCTTGCCAGCCTGCTTTCTAGGCAATACGATTGTAGAAGCTGTCGGTCCACCCAATAAAATTGTCATGGGGTGCCCAACCGTATTAATTGGACCATAGAGGCAAACGGGTGGATAGATTTTAGCCTCTGCGAGTTATTGGTCAGGATGTTGAAAGATGCGATCGCATCTTTCCAGAACATAAACCCCGTATTGCGGTAATTATTTATGAGAACTCGCTTCGGTCTTCAGCGTCGCAGCAACACCTCTTCAGATTTCCTCAGTGCTAAAGTCCAAAATCACTCTTTCAATACACCCGACTTTGAGCAAGCCCCCTCTCAAACCTACGATTTTTCTCATGTCGATCTATTTTCCCATGCTCCCCAACGAGGTTCCGCTCAAGTTGAGATCAGAGGGCGATCGCAAGACCAGTCCTCAAAAGAAGCTAATTCTTCATCACAAATCACAGAAGCGGCACCGACTGTCACTACAGGCATGATCCAGCGGGTGAAGACAACCCAGGACTTAAAAACCTCTAAGGAATTGACTGACTCTTTTAAGGCAGCAAAAGCCCTGGGGCGCTTTAAGCCCTGGCGCAAAGGGAAACCCAACGTGGATTTGCAGGGTGTGTTTAACCATTTAGACAACTATCATGCCTACTTAAATGGGGATGAAATCGTTGCATCGGAAGTTGCTCTTGTCGAGTTTCAGATTGAGCAGTTGAAACTACGCCTGCAAGCCATTAGTCAAGCAACCAACAACTATGTTAGGAAACATCCAAATGGTAAAAAAACTCCTGCCATTCAGGGGTTAGAGAAGTTAGCTACAGATAAGTTGAAAAAACTGGCTGAAGTTGAAAATAACCCATCCCTTTATCTCGGTGAAAGATGGAGGACAGTTCTGACTCAATCTGTGGGTGCTGACCTACCCAGTTCGGAAAATCTGGAACAGCAGGTTGGTGAAGCTCCGGCTGAACCAGACAACGAAGCCAACGAAATAGATGCAGCACAGGTTGAGCCAACTGAATCAACCATGCTCGGTTACTCCGAGGACGCTGAGGCTGAGAATCCTCCCATAGACCAACAACCATCAGTGGTTGAGCCAACTGAATCAACCATGCTCGGTTACTCCGAAGACGCTGAGGCTGAGAATCCTCAAGCTATAGCCCAACAACCACCATCGGTTAAGCCTCCCCATGTGGAACAGTTTGAAAAAGTCAAGTCAGTTCTTACGAACCAATTTAGCGAAGAAGATGTCAATAAAGCGATTAAAAACTTGAAACAACCCATTGCTTTTGATGAGTATTCAAAATACAAAGACTTTGACTTTAAAGATAAAAGTTTAGCTGGTGTTGGTAGACAGGGAAATAAAGGGTTACATACTACAAAACTCAGTGACGATGAACTTGCAAAATTAGCAAGCCTCTCGAAATATAGTCATCTTAAGCAATTAAAAGACCAGTATCAGGGAGAAATTGGCACTCAGGAAACTGAAGGAGTCTTTGGAGGAGGAGGACTGTTTAATACCAAGTACCTGAAGTCTGCGGGGCGCGATCGCTTTGAACTGAAGATCGAAAGTGGTCAAATTGCTGCAAAGAACAAAAAAGCGATGTTCAAGGATTTTGATACCAGCGGGATGAAAAGCCATTGGGGAGCGGAAGAAATTAAGGCGGCAGATCCAGAGTTTCAGGCAACCCAGAATCTCTCCGATGAAGCGGATGATTTGATTCGTTCTGGAGTAGCCATGTATGTTATGGATCCGAACGGCACCTTTTATGCGGCACCTCAGATAGGAGGGCGGTTTCAGCATTCTAGTTTTCTAGCAGGCGGACCGATCGCCGGAGCGGGAGAAATGACGGTCAGTGATGGCAAACTGAAGCGGATCTCCAACTCCAGTGGTCACTACATGCCCGACATTTTGAATATGGTTCAGGTACTGCAAGAGTTGGCATCAAGAGGAGTAGATCTGTATGAGGTAAAACTGAACCTGAAATTTGAAGGAATGGACAAAGAAGGGGTTCCGACAACGGGGTTATCCCTGGATAATGCGGGTTATTTTTTCCATGACTTAACCCAAAATGGAGCCATTACCGATCTGGATCAGCTAAAGGCACTGGTTAAGCAACAACATCAGAAAGAACAACAGCAACACCAGGAAGAACAACAGCGCCGTGCAAAAGCGACTCAAGTTACACAAGAGCAAATGAATGCGATAGAAGACGAAATTGAGAAACTGGGTGGAGACCAAAAGTTAATATCTTTGGGATTGACAGGATATGGTGGTACGGTCCTCCTAGAGACAGATTCCGGGGGTATGTTTTCTGTCTCATTGGAGGATAAGTTGGAATTGCTAAGAGGGAAGATTAGATTTGAGGATTTGAAGAAAAAATACAAGTGAGTTTCACTGAAACCGTTCAGTTATTTCAACTTACTCACTGTGCAACAACATTCAAAAGCTTTATCTCCTCATACAGCGACGCAAACTGTTAAAGCAGCTTGCTTTAGCATTCCAATCATGGAAGAACCTGAAGTATGACTAATATTTGGTCTTCCCAGATTAATACCCGGTCTACCTACTCTTCAACAATAAATGGCACTGCGTCGAGCAACAGCAGGTTACGCAAGTTTCCGTATCTAATTCAGTCAGACAGTTTTCACCCGCACCCACGACATTTTCTGCCAGCGCTTTCTTGCTGTCAATCAAGTTATGGAACTTCTCTTCCAATGTGCCATTGCAGACAAATTTGTGAACCTGCACATTGCAAGACTGAGGATTAGCATACCACCTTCGACCAGCCTATATAGGGCAACCTTGCTGCCGTTTGGCGGATTTGCTCTGCCTGGGCAACCAGTTGTCCACAGGCATCCCAGGTGCCGGTGAGCATCATTTGGCGAACACCTTCGCCGATCGCAATGGCAGCCGCAAAATTGCCAGCGCGAACCTGCATCGCCTCCAGGTCAATTTCTACCTGAGCCTGGGGATTCTCAAGCAAAATTTCCTGTAACCGCTTCACAGTAGCAGAATCAGCCGTGACACAGGGAATCCCCATTGCGACACAGTTACCAAAAAAAATCTCAGCAAAGCTCTCACCCACGATCGCCCGGATGCCCCACTTCGCGATCGCCTGCGGCGCATGTTCCCGTGAGGAGCCGCAGCCAAAGTTGCCATTTACCACCAGGATCTCCGCCCCCTGGTACTGGGGCAGATCAAACGGATGTTGTCCATTAGACTGGGCACGATCGTCGGCAAACACCTGAGCGCCTAATCCATCAAACGTGACACAGCGTAAGAACCGGGCAGGAATGATGCGATCGGTATCAATATCATTGCCCGTCAGGGGAATGCCCCTGCCCAAAACCGCCTTGACTTCACTTACCATAAATCAAACTCATAGCTCAGAATATTTAGTATATGGGTTTTTATTTGTTATAGACACCCACTGACGACTGACCGAAAAGCGTAACATCTTGCGAATGCATGATTGCCTGAGAGCACTCCAGGGAACACTGAAAACGTCTAACTGACGGAACGCCCTATGAACAAGCTACTCTTGACCAGTCTGACATTGACCGCTCTTACTCTGAACAGCCAATCTGGCTTTGCTCAAACCACCAGTCAAACCATTGAGCAAAGAACTGAACAAAGGACGGAAACCACGACGATCGTCTACCGCAACACGATCGCCAACCTGAACCGGGCAAAGAACTATGCTCGTCAGGCAGCGGAAGAAAGAAATGGTGGGTTGCGGGTTTATCGGGCTGAAGCGCTGATGCATGGTCCCGTTGAAAAGACCCGCTTTGTTGAAAATGAGGATGGATCAGTGACTTTTACATTTCTCGGCGGTGCGCCTGGTGCTGCCCCTACGATCGAAAGCGTTGTCACTGTTGCGGTTAACAGTTGGCAGAAAAGGGTGGACTACAACGGTCGTATTCGCCCCACTGCCTATACTTCTTCGGGAGTCGTTCGCCAGGGCAGCCAAACGGTTGTGACCCAGCCCACCCAAACGACAAGAGTGGTTTACCGCAACACGATCGCCAACCTGAACCGGGCAAAGAACTATGCTCGTCAGGCAGCGGAAGAAAGAAATGGTGGGTTGCAGGTTTATCGGGCTGAAGCGCTGATGCATGGTCCCGTTGAAAAGACCCGCTTTGTTGAAAATGAGGATGGATCGGTGACGTTTACCTTCTTCGGTGGTGCCCCCAATGCGGCTCCTACCCTTGAAAGTATCGTGGCTGTTGCAATTAACGGCTGGAGAACTCGCATGATCTATAACGGTCCCATCCGTTCACGCTGAAGTGTTAACCCAGCAATTGTTACATATACCTCACAAATCATCTTTTCTGAGACTGAAATTGGGTCAACCACCAGGCTTCTATTTGCTAATGGGTCGTAAATCATTCATGGCTCAGCTTGCCTGCTCCACGATGCGCTCTTTGATGGGTTGTGCAGGGTTGCCTGCATAAATGGTCATCGGTTTGAGCGATCGCCCCGTTACGCTTCCCAGACATAGCACTGCACCTTGTCCAACGATAACTCCGGGACCAACGACCGCATTGGCAGCAATCCAACTCCCCTGTCCAACCCAAATGGGGTCGGGCTTGAGTTTAAAGGCGGAATGTTGCCAATCGTGGTTGCCGGTACAAAGATAAACGCCCTGAGAGATGCAAACATGGCTTTCTATCGTGATCGGTGCCACATTATCCAGCCATGCATTTTCTCCAATCCAGACATAATCACCCAGGGTTAACCGCCAGGGAAACTTTACCTGCACCCCTGTTTTGATGCGTACCCCCTGCCCAATCTGGGCACCAAAAAGGCGAAGTACCCAGACTTTGAGCGCAGAGAAGGGTAGCCCTCGACTACGTACCACAGGGTCACCCAGGTAATACCAGAACAATTGTTTCCAGAGGGGCGCACCGGGTGTGTAATCACCCAGGGTATATTCGTTCAGTTGCATGGGAACAGAGGGTAGGTGGTAGGCAGTCGGTGGTAGATACTCCCTCCTTTATCCCGATCTCTGGCGGTAAAAATGCGGCTGCCGAATTCCCTGCTTAAACAATTGGCGCACTCCGCTTCGCAGGGCAATATCTCCCCGCAACACAAGATCCCTTAAGGGCTGTTCTGGTCTCCCCCGGAAAGACGTGATGTGAAAATAATCTGACTGATCTAAGGGTTGGGGGGAAAAGTAGTAATTTGACACGCAGCAGCGCTGACCTTTGTGCAGAACTTGGCTGACTGAATGCCAGGACGAGCGATGGGTGACCATCATGACCAAGCGGTTAAACTGGCTGTGAATGGTGCGGCAGGGTTGTTTCACCCCCCGATCCCATAGTTCCAAATTGCCGCCATAGTCTGCTTGCCAATCCGGAGTCACGTAATACAGTAAATTCATCACCCGATAATTCCGCCGATCTTTGTCATGGGAGTTATCCAGGTGGGGATTCAGAAAACACCCCTGGTGCATCAGGCTAATGCCACCGGCATACAGAAACTCATCCGGTAATAAGTTGGGAATACCAGTAATTTCAGAGACTAGCTGAACGACTTTAGGATCTTGAAAGGCATAAATAATTTCTTCCAGAATGGGATGAAACCGATTCATTTGCATCCCAACATATTTGAACTCACGCCAATCCTTTAGCAACAACATTTCAGACGATTGTGGAAATGCTTGATAAATGTTTGTGGCATCAGTTTCATCTAATATATTGTCAATGTAAGCACTGGAAATGCGATCGCTCAAATGAAACTGCTGCTGCAAATCGTCTTTGCAGGCAGCCAACCGCGCCCAAATTTGGTCAGCAAAGTCCTGACGCGACTTATTTGAGATTGCTGCTTGAGAGAGCATGAAACCAATCGCCTGTTGGAAGTATAGGTTCACAGGACACTGCCCCTGCTTCCACTCTTTTCAGAAAGTCTGTGGAAAATCCGGATGTCTTCCTAACGGATATAAGCCTAAGTTAAATAACGTTATGGTTATGATGAATTTATCGGTCATGGGCTGAAAAGGTATTGTTATGACAGAAAAGTAATCGAGCCACGGTCTGATCAGCCTGAAGCAGAAGCACAGTATTTTGTTTTTGATGCAGCACAGTTCCGTGTCGATTGATTTAATGTTTAGGGTGCTCTCTACCACGGCTTCGTTTATCTGCCACACAAGGCGTTGAAACCGTTCCCCGTGTGCAGTTATTTTGTCTCACAAGGTAGAGTTTGATGTTGGAACAATTACCCATTACACTGGCTCAGTTTTTTGCAGAACCCGACAACCGTCTCGATTACTGGGATCAAGATATCCCAGTTTTCAAAATTCCCCGCCTCACCCCAGCAATTCAGGCAAATAGTGAGTATTTCAGTGATCCAGAGTGGGCAAAGGGGTACCTTGAGGCTTGTCATCGCGATCGGATTTTTGTGGATCGGTGGCAGGCGGCGATCGGAAGCTGGCAGGGCAAAATCGTGGTTGACATTGGCTGTGGACCCGGCAACCTGTATGCGGCTCTACGTCAATCCTGTGGGGTGCCCCGGGTTTTAATTGGGGTTGATGTCGCCCTGGGTGCCCTCAAAATCGCCCGCCAACTGGGGTATACTCCCATGCTTGCAGATGCTCAACAACTTCCATTGGTTTCCGGGTTTGCGGATGTGGTGGTCGTCAATGCTACTATCCATCACTGTGATGATATGGAAAAAACGCTGATGGAGGCTGCTCGCCTGGTGCGTCCGGGTGGGGTTTTGATGACTGACCATGACCCTCAAGGCACAGCCTGGAACAATAATTTAATTGCAAAATTTATTTGGAATGCTCGACTGCCGATTTATCGCTTGATTAAGCGCGGTGGACATGCGAGTGCCAGGGAGCAGCGTTTAAGTTTAGCCACCGAGGCACACCATAAAATCGGTGATGGGGTCTCATCTGAGTTATTTCATCGGGTGTTAGAACCCCTGGGTTTTACGGTTAACCTGTTTCCCCACAACATTGCTGGTTCAGAGGTGTTGCGGGGCGATCGCGGTCGAGCAAGTTGGAAGATCCGCCTGGCTCAACGTCTATGTGGCGTGAATCCTGATCAACCAGAGTCAGCCTTGCTGTTGATGTGTATTGCAACTCGCCAGAAGTAGGGGATTTGCCTGGAAATAATAGCGATCGTACTTTCCTAAAACCTCGTCTCATACTCAATAATTGCCCGACTATCGCCAGAGAAGTCGGTTGAAGTTCTGAGCAGAATTTCATCGTTCAGGCGGTAACGCAGGTTGAACTGTGCAGGCACATCAGATGTCAGAATTTTCAAGACGCTAAAGGATAGGGCACGGGTAATATCAATCCCCGCTTCCATTGCCAGATCCAAACTAGATTCTCTGCGGGAATCGCGACTGTCCTCTGAGGGAGTAATCGTCGGAAACAGGCGGAAATCACTGAGTCCCAGGGCATTGCCGATAAAACCCTGAACATTGGTCAAGAGGGCGGAACCGGCGATGTTCGCTAATCCTAATGCGCCACTACCCTGCCCCAAGGTGGATACAAAGCCTCCGCCGATCAAGCTGACAATTTCAGATTCGGTACGAGCAGGACTACTGGTTAACTCCAGGTTTTGATTCAGTTCGCTGGCGGGTCCGACAATCCGCGCCTGGACTCGGACACTCTGCACACTACCATAGCGGTAAAACTGAGGAGCATCCACCACTTCATTGGAGAGGTTTGATGTGGGCAGGCGGCTACCAACCACCTCAGACACCAGGGTAATTAAACGAATATCCAGATTGGGGTTGAGTCCCTGTTGGGGAAGAAATTCCGCCGTTTGAGGATAGCCCCGTGCCAGGGTGAACTGGGTGGTAAACAGGTTAACCTGCCCCGCAGTCAGGTTAATGACACCGTTGGGGCGAATCTCGCTGAGAGAGCCATTAATCGTCAGTTCACCAGACGCAACAAAATTCAGAATGGGGGCACTGGTGATCCGCAGGTTTCTGCCTAGTTCCAGTTTTAAGTTGTTGAACTCTACGTTGGATTCTGATTCAGCTTCTAGTTCGCTGATTGCCGTTTCATTGCTATCCCCTGTCTGTTCTGCCAGCAGCACTTGCCCATTACTAAGCTGAATTGCCCCACCCAGCACTGGGTTCAGAGCAGTCCCCATAATATCAACGTTGCCGTCTACCGCTCCCTGGTAAAGCCCTTTTAGATTAAGCCGTATGTTTTCTAGCTTGACCGCGACTACTTTGCCTGCTTCCGGGTCTTCCAGGAGAAACGGGGTTGCCAGGGGCAGGGTTCCCTCTGCTGTAACTTGACCTTTGCTAAATTGCCCGGTGATGGTTTCAGTAATGTTGAGCCGATCGCGGTTAAAGGCGATCGTTCCGTTCACATTTGTAATTGGTTCAGGCAGTGCTCTGGCTTTGAACGTAGACCCGCTTAACTGGATGGTTCCCTGCGCGTCAGGTTGCTCCAGGGTGCCTCTGACGCGCAAGGCTACGGAGCCTTGACCATCCACCCACTCAACTTGGTTATTCAGGGCGTTGAGAACTGCCAGACCCTCATCTCTAACGTTAATGTCCAGGCTGATCTGGTTGCTGGTGGGGGGCACCGCTCCTTCATAGGGAAGCTGGAAGGGAATGCTGCCGACAATACTGATGGGTTCGGGTTCGGCAATCACAATCCGACTGCCAAAGTTTAACCGGGCATTGGCGTACTGGAAGTTGCCCCGCCCTTGCTTCACCGGCGTACCATTGAGGCTGCCATCAGTCAGGCTAATTTCTCCGATCGCCTGGGGATTGTCCCAGGTGCCTGCCAGGGTAGCCGTGGCGTTCAAATTTCCTTCAATCGGAAGTGGAGTATTGACCAGGGGTTGCAAACTCTCCACGGGTATATTTTCCACCCGAAACTGTCCCGCTGGTTCTTGTCCGCCAATCTGCCCAGAAAAGCTGACAAAGGACTGATCGGACTGAAATCGTAGAGGAAGCAGGGTCAAAACACCGTTTTCAAAACTCCCGATCGCAACCACATCTTTGGCAGAATAGGGTCCCCATTTCCACTCCTGCCCCCGCAGATTAAAGTTGGCATTGAATCCAGTTTTTAGGGAACCGGATAAATTCAATTCTCCATCCAGGGAGCCAACCAGTTCCCGCAGTTCGGGAATGGGGGCTTCTGCCCGCTGCTCCTCTGCTAATTTCAGTAATGCTTTAACCTCAGACAGGCGACGGAGTTGAGTTTGGATCGTGCTATCAGCCAGGTCAACGGGAACGGTTTCCATGTCTTCACCGGTACCGTAAATAGGAGGCTGTACTCCCCTTGCCAGATCGGTTAGATCGAAGATTTGCAACAGTTTCAGCACATCCTGGAGATTCCCCTGGGCGATCTTGATCTGCCCCTTAACAGTCGGATTCTCCCCTTGCAGAGCCGCAGTGCCATCTATCTGGAAGGTGGAGCCGTCCCGGCGTAGTTCTGCTCCGGAGAGGGTGGCAACCCCATCGGCAAAACTAATCCGACCATTAAACTGGTCAGCCCGATAAGTACCAAAGGTAGGATTGGCGATCGCTACCTGCCCTGCGGCACTCCGCCTGTTTAAGTCCACTGCCAGATTACCGCTCAAATCACCGGAAACCGGAAACAGGGCGGCCATTCCTGGAGATGACAACATTCCTAAAGGGAAGTTTGTGGCTTCAACCAGTAGTAACTCTCCCTGGGTTCGACCCGTTGCCACGGCATTTTCACGTCGAATATTGAATGCCAGCAGTTGATAATCTGCTCCCAAGGCAACCGACAGGCGATCGCGCGCCCCTGCCACACTTAAATTCACCCCATTCGCAACCTGCAAGTTGCCCTGCATTAGCGGTTCAAAAGCATAACCATTCAGGACAAACTGTCTCAATGCCAGCCCACCGGAAACGTTGGGATTCACCGGAGACCCCGTCACCCGCCCATTAAAATCGACCCGTCCCGAATAGTCCACCCCCCCTGGAAGAGGCAACGACAATGCTTGCAAACTGTAATCCGTTGTCTGCACATTCAGGTCCAGCCCAGTAATCTCTGGCGCACCCTGCCCTTCCAAACGGGCAAAGACGGCTCCATTGGCGCTGAATCCGGGTGCGGTCGCCTGCTGCACCACCACTTTTTGCCCATCCCACTGAATTTGGGCTACCAGCGGTTGCCCAACCACCGAGATGCCTTCAGAAAAACGCACTTGCCCCTGTCCCCGCACAGCCGCCGGTCTGAAGGAAGCCACCGAGCCTGACAGTTGCATCTCACCACTAAACAGACCCCGCAGATCGGCAGAAAATCGGTTGAGCTGAATTCCAGATCCCACTACCGTTGCCTGCCAGCGATCGCCCACCGACCGCGCCCGAACATTTGCCGTTCCCCCTGCAACCTGCAACACAGTATTCCGCAGAGTTGTCACTCCATTCGCAATCAGAATCTCTCCTGAACCTGGGTACTCACCCTCCGTTGCCTGCCAGCGGGTCAAAATTTGCAGCGCATCAGCCGGTCCCGTAATTTGCGTCTGGGCATTAATCCGACCAACTCTCACAGGGAAAGGATTGCCCCCATTGTAGGGAAGGACAATTTCATCTCCTGGCACCCCCGTTGCCTGAAAATTAAGGGCAATCTGCACCGGATCTGCCAGATTGATTTCACCGGAACCTGTGACTCGTCCACCCGCGGTTGGGGTTGCTTCCACATTTGCAATTGTCACCCTGCGGTTGGCTGCATCTAGCCGAAACTGTGCACTGTACCGACCCAGGGCAACTCGGTCAAGCTGTCCAGGTTTAGTACTCCGGGCAGTTCCTGACAGAATGGGCTGTTGCAGCGGTCCAGTCAGCTTCAGATCGGCGGCAATTTCCCCAGTAGCGGAAAAGGGCAGCGGCACCTGCAACGTCTCCAGCACCTCTGGTACTGTTGCCGACTTCACCCTGGCAGTCAGGTCAAACCCCTGCTCCAGGTGAACTGTTCCCTTGATCTGGGCAGGAACCTTACCATAAAAGGCATTTGTAGTGTCTAGCCGAATTTGCTTCCCTTGCAGTTGCAACCCTCCTTTCGCTTTAGTAAAGGGACGGGGAACCCCCTGTGCCTGGAGCGTTACCCCTTCAAATTGGGCTGTCCCGGTTAAGTTGGGCAGGGTTTCATCTGGTCGTAGCTGCAACGATACCTTGCCATTTACTCGACCTGCTGAAAGCGTCAGGTTAGGAATATTGACCAAACCGTCAATTTCAGAAACTAGAAAATTCTGTCCCCGAATTTCTAGATTGGTTTGTAGGGCGACCTCTCCAGTGGCGGCACTACCTGAACGGGCAGATTTTGATCGCGGCAATCGCCGGGTTTCACCCCGTAAATCCAGGCTTCCTCCTGCCGCGGACTTTCCAGCAACCTCGTAGGTAAAGCGCTGATTATTGTCAAACAGTTCAGTCTTGCCATCCAGTTGCAATAAAACCACTGGAATCCCTTTTCCACTAGCCTTAGACCAGGGCACCAGCACAGCCCTGGCATCCTGAAACCGAATCGTTTTTAGATCGGTTCTGATCGGTCCAGTCTGTTCCTCCTGCTCAAGCTGGGTTTCAACCCAGGCACCATCTTTTGCTTGCTCCAGATAAATTTCTGGTTTAACGGCTGTGATATCCAGGTTCAGGTTGCGCCTAAAAATGAGCCGTAGCGGGTTAAATGCCACATCTACGGCTTGAATAGAGAGGTTGTCTGGGTCTGTTGGCGTTGGTGGAAGAGAGGAAGGACCGAATCGGATGCTAAAGGGCGTAAATCGTTCAACCCTGCCTAACTGCACGGGTCGATTTAACGACTGGCTCAGATTCTTTTCAATCAGAGGTGATAGTTCGGTATGAACAAAATTCCACCCCCACCAGGTGACTCCAGCACCCCCTGCCAGCGATACGACCCCCAGAGGAATCCCAATTCGCTTAAGCTGGCGAACCCAACGGCGATCGCGACCATTGGGACTTGGTGAATTTCCTGGGCTTGGCGGATTTGTCATTTCCGGGAGTTAAACAAACGGTTTGTCAATTCTTGTAGCCAATATACTCCTTTCGGTTGACACGTCAATCTTTCCGATGACAGTTGCGTGGGGTATCACCTTTGGTAAAAAGCAAGTTTTGAGTTGAGAGTTTTAAGGTGAGAGTTTTGAGTGTTCTTACCGTCTTAACCCAACCCTTACGACTTCTCCTCAGTTCTGCCTCTCTACCTTCATCCTTCATCTTTCATCCTTCACCCTCCCCAAATCAGTAGAATGAGAGAAATAGTGATGAGACAGGTCCATGATTCCTACCGTTATTGAACAGTCTGGTCGCGGTGAACGCGCGTTTGACATTTACTCGCGGCTACTGCGGGAACGAATTGTCTTCTTAGGGCAGGCGATCGATGCGGATGTTGCCAACCTTGTCGTCGCGCAACTACTTTTTCTAGATGCCGAAGACCCTGAGAAAGATATCTATGTTTATATCAACTCTCCCGGTGGCTCGGTTACGGCAGGCATGGGCATCTTTGACACCATGAAGCACATTCGCCCTGATGTTTCTACCATTTGCGTTGGATTAGCTGCCAGTATGGGCGCTTTTCTGCTTAGTGCCGGCACCAAAGGCAAACGCATTAGCCTACCCCATTCACGAATTCTAATTCACCAACCCTTAGGCGGTGCCCAGGGGCAGGCAACCGACATTGAAATTCAGGCTAAGGAGATTCTGTACCACAAGCAGCGGCTCAACGAGCTTCTAGCAGACCATACCGGGCAACCTCTGGCGCGCATTCAGGAAGACACCGAGCGAGATTTCTTTATGTCAGCCGAAGAAGCAAAAGCCTATGGCTTAGTCGATCAGGTGATCGATCGCCGCCCTAATATTGCCCGTCCAGCAGTGGTCAAGTAGTCATTGGATGATTGACGCAGAAATTGTGCTTCCGGAAGCCATCTCTGTGGTTAGCCCTTAAATTTCCGTAGACAAGCTACTTTGACAAGTTCCCTGGGTCAACCTGGGAACTTTTTTTAGTTTTCCCCCTCTTTCTCGACCTTCTCTAATCACCAACAACTGACAATTAATAACTCCTCCCCCCTTCCCCCTCACTCCTCCCCTCCCCCCTCACAACAATCCACCGCTCGACATAGGATAGAGATTGATCTTTGAGCAGGAAAGCTTGACGCAATGAGTTGGAAACGTATCTGGAAACGATTGGGGCTGGTTGCCTTGTTTGGTCTAATGCTCAGTTGGGTTGTTAGCTGCGGCTCACCTTCCCCTGACGACAGGCAGCAGCAGTCAGGAACTCAAGAAATTGAATTTTGGACCATGCAGCTTCAGCCTCAGTTCACCGATTACTTCAATCAGCTTATTGCTACGTTTGAACAAGATAACCCCACGCTTAAAGTTCGCTGGGTGGATGTGCCGTGGGCAGATATGGAGCGCAAGATTTTGACCGCTGTATCCGCCAAAACTGCCCCAGATGTGGTGAACCTCAACCCTAACTTTGCTTCTCAATTAGCAGAGCGCAACGCCTGGTTAGACCTGGATGCCAAAATATCAGCGGTAGAACGGCAACAGTATCTCCCTAATATCTGGAAAGCCAGTACCCTCAATGGTAAAAGTTTTGGCATTCCCTGGTACCTGACAACCCGTATCGCCATTTACAATACAGAATTGTTCAAGCAGGCAGGCATGACTACTCCACCTGCTACCTTTGCTGAGCTTGCCCAGGTTGCCAAACAGTTAAAGCAAAAAACTGGAAAATACGCCTTTTTCACAACAGTCGTGCCAGAAGACTCGGCTGAAGTACTGGAATCCTTTGTCCAGATGGGGGTGCAACTGGTTGATGCGAACGGCAATGCCGCCTTTAATACCCCCCAGGGCAAAGCTGCCTTTCAGTACTGGGTCGATCTTTATAATAATGGTCTGATGCCTAAAGAAGCCTTGACAGAAGGTCATCGTCATGCGATCGACCTTTACCAACGGGGTGATACCGCTATCCTGGCATCGGGAGCCGAGTTTCTCAACACGATCGCCAAAAATGCCCCGACGATCGCCCAGGCTTCTGCCACTGCACCTCAGGTAACCGGAGAAACCGGGAAAAAGAATGTAGCGGTGATGAACCTCGTGATTCCTAAAGATACGAATGTGCCGGATGCTGCCCTTAAGTTCGCTCTGTTTGTGACCAACGATGCCAACCAGCTTGCCTTTGCTAAGGCTGCCAATGTTTTGCCCTCAACGGTCAAAGCCCTGCAAGATCCTTATTTCACAACTGAGCCTGCCAAAGCTACTCCCGTTGACAAAGCCAGGATCGTCAGCGCCCAACAAATGCAGGATGCCGAAGTTTTAATTCCGGCAATGAAAAATGTTAAGCGGCTTCAAAAAGTAGTTTATGACAATTTGCAAGCAGCCATGTTAGACCAAAAAACCGTAGATCAGGCAATTAATGATGCAGCTCAAGAATGGAACCAACAGCAATAGCAATTGATACGGGTTGTGAAAAATTTACTTTTGGCAAAGAATCTTGAAACGGCTTCCCGGATGGTGAATTGAGGAGAGATTCTATACAGGGATCAGAGAAAAATTACTTGTTGATTAGGAACGACCAGGGAATATCCTGGTTTTTTTTTACGCATTTTCCGATCCAAGTCAGCAATCATTTCATGCTTTTTGACTTTAAGTAATTTTTCCATGAAGCAATCGCGAAGTCACCATCTCAAAAGGTTCTCTGGCTCTATATTAGTCCTAGCTTTGTTCAGGATTTTCGATGGTTTTTCGTTTATCATTTTGCCAGAACCTGGCTTTGCAGTTTTTGCTAAGACTCGTTTGCAAGCTCGATTACGATTTTTGGTACCTTCCCTGGTGCTTTAAAGCTCTCTGGCAAGGTTAGGTCCATAGAGTTCATCAAAATCCATCACGTTATGAATTGTTGACAGCTACCAATTGAGGACTAATGGCTGAGAGATTTCCGCGCTTAACTCTTCTTAAGCAAAGTTCAACTGTAAGTAATAGAGTTGGCATCCTCAACGTGCAACTTGATAATTTGAGTATGCGGGAGTTGCTGGAACAGCTTGAAAGCGGAGTTGTCTTAACTCCCAATGTCGATCACCTGATGAAGTTACAACATGATGGAGAGTTCTTTAGAATCTATCAGCTTGCTGACTACAGGGTCTGTGATAGCCAGGTATTGATGTATGCGGCTCGTCTTTTGGGCACTCCGTTAAGGGAAAAAATTTCGGGGTCTGACTTTTTTCCTGCTTTCTGTGACTTTCATAGACATAACGAAGATATTTCTATTTTCCTCCTGGGTGCGGCTCCTGGAGTGGCTGATACAGCCAGACTCCGAATCAACCGTCGCACAGGTCGGGAGATTGTGATTGATTCCTACTCACCCTCCTATGGGTTTGAGCGGAATGAACGGGAATGTCTTGAAATCATTGACATGATTAATCGTTCAGGAGCAACGGTGCTGGCAGTTGGGTTAGGCGCTCCCAAGCAGGAAAAATGGATCTTTAAGTATAAAGACCGGCTCACCAACATCAAGATTTTTCTGGCAGTAGGAGCCACGATCGATTTTGAAGCTGGAACCATTCAGCGATCGCCTAAATGGATCAGCCGATTAGGACTTGAATGGCTGTTCAGGATTAGCCAGGATCCCCAACGGCTCTGGAAACGTTACCTGCTAGAAGACTTGCCTTTCCTGTGGCTTTTATTGAAGCAGAAACAGGGGCGGTATAAGTCTCCATTTCTCACGTTGTCCGAGCAGTTGCCAAATCTTCTAGATGTAGAAGAATTACCAGAAGTACCAAAGCTTGCAGGTAGCCATATTCCGACGCAGGTTTGATCTACAGCAATTCTTAGCTTTAGCAATTCTTAGCTTTGTGAGGTACATTTTTGGTCGTTCTTGGTCATTGGTCATTGGTCATTGGTCGCCCACAAAGGACTAATGACCAATGACTAATGACTCATAACCACTAGCTTGTACCACATCAGCATGAGAGCCGCTGTATCCGGTTGATCAACACTTTCTGAGACGGGTGGTTCGCTGAGGATATTAGCTGAGGATAAAAGTTCTGCGTTAGTGTGGGGTTGGACTATAGCTCTAACCCCTATTTTTATACTGTGCTAAGCCATCGTCGATCGCTCACTCCATTGTTCCTTAGTGCCTCTGTCCTGCTGGCGGGCTGTTCCAACAGTTCTTTAGGCGAAGCGTTGCAAAAGTCGTTTGCGGCTGACCCCAAACTCACCGAAAACCAGCCTTCCGACTCCAACATAACGAATATTGCCAATCCGGTTTCTCAGCAAAATCCATCGGTTCAGCTTCCTGAGGATTTTCCTACTGCCATTCCCCGCTACCCAGAGGCAGTGCTGCAAACCGTGATTCCACCAGGTGGTGCATCAACCAATGCATCGAACGTGGAGACCCGATGGCATAGTTCAGATGCAGGCGATCGCGTTTTGTCCTACTACCGGCAAGCCTTTCAGAAAGACAACTGGCAAATTCTTGATCAGCCAGATAGCAATAGTGCAAAAGGTCCGGTGGTTGCCCGTCAAAACGACCTTAACGTGACCGTTAATGTTCAACCGAGTACTCCAGTGGCTGCTGCCAGCCCTGGACCAGGAACCTCCGCAAACACGAAGGCGGCTACCACAGACCTGGTGATTCAGTACACCCGTGCGGGCATTCAGACCGGGCAAGCCACACCTTCCCCTCAATCCGGTAATGACCTATCGACCCTTTCTCCGTTTTCAAGCAGTACAACCTTGGGAGTTTCAGGTGACTCCACGGGGGCGGGAGGGCAGCCCTTATCCAGTGACACCCGATTCACGGATCTGAACAAAACTCCAGCAGAACTACGTCAGTATGTAGAAGAGGTTGCAAGGCTGGGAGTCCTTTCTCCAGTTGCGTCTCAGCAAAAGCAGAATCAGTCCCAGGAAAGTTCCCTCTTTGCTCCAAACAAAACAATTACCCGGCGAGAGTATGCCCGCTGGCTGGTAGCAATTAATAATCGGCTGCATAGCGATCGCCCAACCCAACAAATTCGGCTGGGGCAAACCTCTGCCCGTCCAGCCTTTAAGGACGTGCCTCGCACGGACCCTGATTTTCCTGCTATCCAGGGGTTAGCAGAAGCGGGTATCATTCCCAGTTCCCTGGCAGGCGATCCAACGATTACCACTTTTCGTCCTAACGATCCGCTTACCCGCGAGAGTATGCTGCTGTGGAAAGTACCCGTAGATACCCGTCAGGCACTACCCACTGCCAATATTGACACCGTCAAACAAACCTGGGGATTTCAGGATGCTGCCAAAATTAATCCCAGATCATTGAGGGCAGTCCTGGCAGACTATCAAAATGGCGATCTATCTAACATTCGCCGCGCCTATGGCTATACCACCCTATTCCAACCTAAAAAGCCAGTCACCCGTGCAGAAGCCGCCACAACGCTTTGGTACGTTGGATTTCAGGGAGAAGGGCAGTCAGCGAAGGGGGAAAGGACTGGGGAGAAGGATGAAGGATGAAGGAGTAGCAAGGGTTGGGCAACAGAGGGAAAGCACTCAAAACTCTTAACTCAAAACTTTGAACACCTACCACCTTTCTTCTGTAACATCCTGATAAATCCAATTTGGTTGATCTCCGCAATTCCCTACAATGAACTAGTGACGTTACAAGAGGGATAGCTGTTGAGCATGCCCAAAACCGTTGGGGATGTTATGAGCCGTAATCCAATTACGGTCAACCCCGATACCCCACTGACAGATGTAATCCGTACCCTGGCAGAGCGCCGCATCAGCGGTTTGCCAGTGATTGACGCGGATAGCAAATTAGTTGGAGTTATTTCAGAGACAGACTTGATGTGGCAGGAATCGGGGGTAACCCCTCCGGCATACATTATGTTGCTAGATAGTGTGATTTATTTAGAAAATCCTGCCCGTTATGAGCGTGATTTGCACAAGGCATTGGGGCAAACCGTTGGAGAAGTGATGACTCGGAATCCAACCACGATTACGTCAGATCAACCCTTACAGGAAGCCGCCCGGTTGATGCATGAGGGTGGTGTCCACCGTCTACCTGTTTTAGACTCAGCACAGCATGTGGTGGGAGTTTTGACCCGTGGCGATATTGTCCGGGCAATGGCATCGGAGCAATCGACATGAGCATTACCCCCGAATCGGTTGGAGAATTACTTCATTCACAAGATTTTGGCGATCGCCTGCGGGCAGTCAATCAGATCCGTCAACTGCCTCCAGAGGAAGGATTTGAACTGATCCAGATTGCGGCTGGAGACAGTAATCCTCGTGTTCGCTATGCGGCTGTCAGTCAATTATCTGTTCTGGGTCATCAAGATCTGGCACAGGCAGCCTCTCTGCTGCGGGGACGCTTGAGCGATTCTGAACCCGATGTTCAGGCAGCCGCGGCGGATGCAATGGCTGCCCTCAAGTTGAAAGAAGCCTTTGACGATTTACAGAAGCTTTACGCTTCCACCTCCGAATGGCTGGTTCAGTTCAGCATTATTGCGGCTCTGGGTGAGTTAGGTGATCAGCGGGCATTTTCCATGCTGGAGGAAGCACTGCAATCAGGTAATGAATTGCTACAAACTGCGGCGATCGGCTCTCTAGGTGAATTGGGCGATGGGCGTGCGGTGCAATTACTGATTCCCTTTGCTACTAACCCAGACTGGCAGATTCGCTACCGGGTTACCCAGGCGCTCTGCCGTCTGAGTGGACCTGATGCGCGTCCTGCCCTTGAAATTCTGGCTCAGGATGAAATGGAGCAAATTGCCCAGGAAGCCAAGAACTGTCTAGGTTAACAAAGGATTGTTCTCATAACTTTAACTTCTGTTAATGATTCACCTGGCAAATTGTAAAGGATGTCCCTATAATTGAGGGACAGTAAAGAAACGTAAACTCTGTTCACATTTCAGCCTCTTTTCTGAATTTATGACGGCAAATGCCTGAATAGAGGTTTACAGTTTTTTAAGTCCTCGTATTTAACTATCTGGAGTTTTCGCCCATGATCACCGCAGTCGGACGTGCGCCTGCTGATCGAGGATGGTTCGACGTTCTCGACGACTGGCTGAAGCGCGATCGCTTCGTCTTCATCGGCTGGTCTGGTCTACTGCTGTTTCCCTGCGCGTTTT
>NZ_JBXBCF010000040.1:0-1873 GCF_056784235.1 Kovacikia sp. CALU 1929 | reverse complement strand
TTGCCCGGTTGCATCGCAAGACCTTGTGCTATTCCAAGTCCGTAGAAATGCTGAAGCACTCGATTCGCTTGCTACTACACTACCTCAAATTTGGTGATGTGCCCGTCCCGCAGTAAATCATATTTCTATTCAGCAACGCCTTCACCAGCTACCTAACAGTTCTGGTCAGTGGTTGCCGATGCATTTGCATCTCACCCAAGCAGATTCGGTCAATCCACTACACTAGAATTGCTAGACCGCCATTTCTCTACTTACAAACACCTGTATATTCCATAAACCTCTTCGGTTCTATGTCAATACGACCAAAACGAGGTAGTTGAGATCTAGAGCGTCCATGAGAATCGTATGATTGTGGATTTGGAAATCCACAGAAGGTTCCATTTCCTGCTGAATAAAATGTAGTAGCCCCATTGTTAAAATATCCACTTGGTAAATCACAAACACCAGTGTATGTGCCAAAATCTTTGGGATTCCGTCGCCCCAAACTTTTTGCAGAATTTACTGCCTTAAAAAACTGATGATGATTCGGACTTACAAAACCGCAATAAAATTTTCCATCGGTGTAAAAGACTGTGGCTCCATTATCAAAATAACCAATGGAGGAAGGAACAACGGTACGACCTGTAAAGTGCGTATGACTACACTGCTTAAATGGATCTAACCTTTCTCCTAAGGTTTTACAAAGAGAATGTGCTTGAGCAGTTGAAGAAAAGATGCAAGTAGAAATTGAAATGGCAATACCTAAAGCACCTTGAAGAATTAATGAATATCTCATGTTTACCTCACTGAATACATAATTGTTGAACTAAAACTGTTGAGTCATGCGTTGCTGATATCCGGGATAAATCCGGTTCTAAAATCCACTTATTTACGTCTACCCAGAAAAGTCATCATAAATTCCGCAAATTTACTCAACCTTGGCACACTTGGCGATCGCACCCTCACTTTGAACCTTCTTGTTGCACCCAGAAGATAACCTCTCGGTCTAATTTGCTTGAATTGAATTCAGCTTAATCTCCACATATCTACCATGTCAGTCGGAAAAAGGTCGGGAAAAAATCGGAGAAAAGTCAGATTTACTCAACAAGTAGACTCCTAACTGCACCCTCATACAAAATGTGCCATCGCTAGGCGATCGCACCCTGCCCAAAATTCTCACTTGCTTTACAACAAGGGTTTTGAGGATGGATCATCCTCCCTGTAGGAAATTACGCCGATATTAGCAGCTCTCCGGAGAAAATTACCGTAAATTTACGGGCTTCACAAAAGCTTTGTGTACTTGACGGTTGCGATCGCTTGCCCTTTCCATTGACTTATTTCAAGCGATCGCGCATTCATCACAAACATCACTTCTTTTTTTATTGGAGTCCCACTGACGAAGAAAAGAACTACAGCAACCGCAACTGCCCCAAAAACTCAAGTTTTGTCTGCAAAAAACTTTGTTGGGGAGAGGGTTGAATAAACTTAATCGCACAAGAGCCGCAAAGTGCCAGATAACCCCCATTGCCATCGGACATCGCCTTCATAATGAACGGTTGGATTGAATCACAAGGGCTATCTGACTTCTGGTCGCGATCGCGCAAGTGCTGACTTGTCAGCCCTCCCAATACATCCAGCCGTTGCTCATTCCAAATTCGATCTATAAAATCATCCATTGATTCCCCAGGTCGCAGACACTCACGTTTACAAGCAGGATTTTGGCAGCGCAAGTTGGCGGATACTGTGAATTGCTGCCGAGCCACTTTATCAGCCACCTTCACTGACATTGATTCAAGACTCATACCATGTCACCGGTGGCGAGGGGGGTTGAACTGGGTTCAGTTAGCATGAACGGTCGTCGTGTGGGGTCACGTTCTGTGTATTGTGTGAAGTC
>NZ_JBXBCF010000039.1:0-20167 GCF_056784235.1 Kovacikia sp. CALU 1929 | reverse complement strand
TAGAGAGCGTTACCACGAGGTAGAACCTCCTCAGGGAAGACAAAGTTTTCATGGGGCTGATCCTGAGGTGCCATCCAGGCTCGGATGCCCTCGTTCAGCAGAATGTTCTTGGTGTAGAACGTTTCAAATTCAGGGTCTTCGGCTGCCCGCAACTCCTGCGACACAAAGTCGTAAGCCCGCAGGTTCAGGGCCAGACCCACAATGCCCACACTCGCCATCCACAACCCGGTCACGGGCACAAACAGCATAAAGAAGTGCAGCCACCGCTTGTTGGAGAAGGCAATCCCAAAAATCTGTGACCAGAATCGGTTCGCCGTCACCATCGAGTAGGTTTCTTCCGATTGAGTCGGTTCAAACGCCCGGAAGGTATTCGCCTGCTCACGCTCCTGGAACAGGGTGTTCTCCACCGTCGCTCGAGGCAGCGGACATAACAAGGCTCCACCCAAAATCCCCGCGACCCCCATCATGTGAAAGGGGTTGAGGGTGAAGTTGTGAAACCCTTGCACGAACAAAATGAATCGGAAAATACCCGCCACGCCAAAGCTAGGCGCAAAAAACCAACTCGATTGTCCCAACGGATACATCAGAAACACACTGACGAACACTGCGATCGGTCCGGTGAAGGCGATCGCATTGTAGGGACGAATCCCGACCAGGCGGGCAATCTCAATCTGGCGCAGACAGAAGCCAATCAGTCCAAAGGCACCGTGGAGAGCGACAAAGGGCCACAAGCCACCAATCTGAAACCAGCGAGTTAAGTTGCCTTGAGCTTCCGGTCCCCACAAGAACAGCAGGGAGTGCCCGAAGCTATCGGCAGGCGTAGAAACCGCAACCGTTAGAAAGTTGCAGCCTTCGAGATAGGAAGATGCCAATCCGTGGGTATACCAGGAGGTGACAAAGGTGGTGCCAGTCAGCCAGCCGCCCAGCGCCAAAAACGCGCAGGGAAACAGCAGTAGACCAGACCAGCCGATGAAGACGAAGCGATCGCGCTTCAGCCAGTCGTCGAGAACGTCGAACCATCCTCGATCAGCAGGCGCACGTCCGACTGCGGTGATCATAGGAAAAAATCCTCTAGTTTTACTAAAATGGCAGGTTTTCTAGAGTGAACAGGGTTTATATGTCTATACATCATAGGAGAAATCAGTTTTTTTACAAACTGATACGTAAAATCTCAGAATTCAGATGAGCGAAGTTTTACAAAAGGTGGTCTTGACAAAGTACTGATAGGTATCTTCAGTTTGGTAGAGCAGCCGCTATCAGCTCAGATTCTTTGCCTGATCTGCCAACGTCCGGTGGAGAATTCGGTTTCAAACCACACTGTACTGAGTGATAATACTTATCCCATCCAGATATCCATAATGACAGTCTGTACATATATGAAATATTGATAAATAAAATTTAACTCACTTGATTGCTCGTGGCGTGTCGGTCGTTTGTACGTGGAGTTGCATCTTTATTGAGGAGATGGCAGATACTCCTTGTTAAGTCGGTGGGAATCGAACCGCTGTAGGATAAGTAAAGTCTGCGGCAGTGGAGGGCGTTAAAGTTTCGCTAGGAGCGACAGACTTAAACCTAAACCTATGCTGCTCAGGGATTGATGTATTACGGCTACGCCTAACGCATCTCATATTCCGATTCCGTCTACTTAAAAATTAGTGGCTGTTTCGCTCTGTTGGAATCACTTTTTTTGGACTTTGCGGGTTGTAGAGAACGGATAATTATGACTGCTCAAACAGCTTCTTTAGAAAATCAAGTGCTGCGTCAAGACATTCTTGGCTCCCGCCGATTCAGTAACTATTTATGGGCAACCGTAGTTTCTATTGGTGGTACAGGCTTTCTGCTGGCAGCTATTTCTAGCTACATCCACGTCAATCTGCTGCCCTTTTCAGATCCGACTAAACTCGTGTTTATTCCCCAGGGAATTGCGATGGGTTTCTACGGGCTGTTGGGAGTTCTGTTTAGTCTGTACCTGTGGCTAATGATCCTGCTGGACGTGGGAGGCGGTTACAACGAATTCAATAAAGAGACCGGAATGGTTAAAATCTTTCGCTGGGGCTTCCCTGGGAAGAATCGCAAGATTGAAGTAGACCGCAAGATTGAAGAGGTGCAGTCGGTTCGGGTGGAATTGAAAGAAGGACTCAATCCCAAGCGTGCCTTGTATCTGAAAGTGAAAGGAACGCGAGACATTCCCCTGACCAGGGTTGGGCAACCGATGGCACTATCTGAACTGGAAAATGAGGGTGCTTCCCTGGCACGGTTTCTGGGAGTTCCCCTGGAAGGGCTGTAGGATTTACGGTCTATAATGGCTTGTTTGGTTTTCGAGGTGAAGATTATGCTGAAGGCTCTTCGACGCTGGATGGTTCTGGTTTTGATGACGGGAGCGTTGCTAATTGGCGGTTGTTTCCCCAACGATGGTGCAGGTCAGCAATCTTCTGCCAGTCCGTCGCCCGGTCAACCAACCGCTTCTCCTGCGAATCAGGAAGGCGGTCCTCAAACAGCTAATCTGCCCCGGTTAGAAGGTCCAGCGACGGTAGCCCTGGTCGTCAAAGGACAGACTGTGGTGATGGAGTTGGATGGTGCGAGTGCTCCTGTGACGGCAGGTAACTTTGTAGACCTGGTACAGCGGGGTGTCTATGATGGGTTGGTGTTTCACCGGGTGGTCCGTGAACCGCAACCGTTTGTAGTTCAGGGTGGAGATCCACAAAGTAAGAATCCTAATTTTCCCCCAGAGCAGCTAGGCACTGGCAGTTTTATAGATCCGGCGACTTCCCAGACTCGATATATTCCCCTGGAGATTCAACCAGAGGGAGCAAAAGTACCAGTTTATAGTCAAACCTTTGAAACGGCTGGGGTGAACTCTGCACCGAAGCTGAAACATAAGCGGGGTGCAGTGGCAATGGCACGTTCGGCTTTTCCAGATTCAGCATCTTCCCAGTTCTACATTACGCTGGCAGATGTCAATTTCCTGGATGGTAGCTATGCCGTATTTGGCTATGTGACTGAGGGGATGGATGTGGTTGACAAGATCCAGCAGGGCGATCGCATCGAGTCGATGAAAGTGCTGAAAGGGGCAGATAGCCTGAAGCGGGAGAGCCAGTCTTAGGAAAGGATAAAAGATGAAGGATGAAGGATGAAGATTAGGAACAATTCATTCTTCATCTCTTAAAAACTATGGAGGTTGTGGTTACGGGAATTGGGCTGCTCTCGGCACTGGGGGATTTGGAAAGTAGCTGGAAAGGTTTGCTGGCTGGGGAATCAGGAATTGAATTCCACCAGCCATTTTTACAATTAAATCCATTGCCACTGGCATTGATTCACCAGGTTCCAGTTGATTTAACCTGGTTGACTCAGCAGGTGGTTCGGTTAGCTCTCAAGGATGCTGGGCTATCTCCACCAATGCCTGATTGTGCGGTTGTTGTAGGCTCCAGTCGGGGAAACCAGGGGCAATGGGAGAAACTGGCAATAGGTGATTCGCCAAAAACAACAGGTAATGGGCAAAGCATTCTAGATACTTTTAATTGGCTGGAGACTTTGCCCCATGCTGCCGCGATCGCCACTGCCCGTCAGATCCAAACAACGGCAATGGTTTTGTCCCCAATGGCAGCCTGTGCCACAGGACTGTGGGCGATCGCCCAGGGATATGAACTAGTTCGGACAGGGCAGTGCCAGCAAGTCCTGGCGGGTGGCGTAGAAGCCCCAATTACACCGCTGACGTTGACTGGATTTAACCGGATGGGTGCCCTGGCACGCACGGGAGCTTATCCGTTTGACCGCCAGCGGCAGGGTTTAGTCTTGGGAGAGGGGGGAGCAGTTTTGCTGCTGGAATCGGCTGATGCTGCCAGACAGCGGGGAGCCAGGATTTATGGGCAAATTCTGGGCTTTGGGTTAACTGCCGATGGGTACCATGTCAGTGCTCCAGAGCCGGGAAGCTGGGGCGCGATCGCAGCCGTGAAACAATGTCTGGAGCGGAGCGGACTTTCCCCCGAGCAAATTGACTACGTCCATGCCCACGGCACCGCAACCCAACTAAATGACTCCAATGAGGCGGTCTTGTTGCAACGTCTGTTTCCCAAGGGGGTGTGGGTGAGTTCTACCAAAGGTGCAACCGGGCATACGATTGGTGCATCTGGAGCATTGGGGGTAGCCTTTTGCCTGATGGCGTTAAAACATCAAACTCTGCCACCCTGCGTTGGGCTGAAGCACCCCGCATTTGCTTTGAACTTTGTCAGAGGTGCTGACCAAACGCGGGTTAACCATACCCTGTGCCTCAGTTTCGGGTTTGGTGGGCAGAACGGAGCAATTGCGATCGCAAACTATGGCATTTCTCTCCAAATTAACCGCTAAACTTCAGTCATAAAGACGATTTCAGCAATTGTGAATTGTAACTGAGGAAATGTTGGAGAAATAATGATTGCTTCTCCTTGATAGCGCTGGGACTGATATTTACCATCAATTAATTGATTGATTGTTACAGTCGGTTGTTTTGGCGATCCAATATATTGCACTCCTCCCAACCCTATGTAATCAAGAATCCAATATTCTGGAATGCCCAAAGTTTCGTACTCGTTCAGCTTAATACGGTAGTCATCTCGCCGGTTTGTACTGACGACTTCAATGACTAAGGGTGGTGGGATGTAAGCGGCAGCAGAGGCAGAACTTTGACGCATTCTTTCCCATTCTTCTTTGGTAAATACGACAATGTCGGCTTTACGACTGGATTCATTTTCGCCAGGAGCAGCATTCAACCTGACTTGTTTACTCTGTCGGGGAACGTAGGGCAAGTTTAAAAATCGACAATGCTCAATTAAAAGGCGGCATAGCCCCTCAACAACATCCTCATGTTTTGCTGTGGGTTCGCTGAGGGGCATAGCAACTCCCTTAACTAGCTCAAATGATTTGCCTGAACCATCATCCCAGTTCAGGAATTCCTCGAAGGTAAGATTTTTTTGGACGATCGCCACCATTGCTATTCACCTCTTCCAGAAGTGGGCATTCTGCTTTCTGCCTCTAGCCTATAGCGTTTCCTTTCTGGGTGAGGTACATCTTATCTGTTTGACTCAAGGGTTCTATAACTATCCATGTACCTCACTGGATTCAAAAAAGCTATAAATTAATTTGACCTGATAGGTAAGGGAGGCGATCTACGTTCCTCTAGAATCTATAGTTGAAATTGAAAAAACTGAACATTCACTCTGAATACGCTTCGGGTTGGGATTGCGGGTCCGGGTGGGTCAGGGAAAACGGCACTGGTGGATGCGCTGTGTAAGGCGATGCGCGATCGCTACAATCTCGCTGTTGTCACCAATGACATTTATACCCAGGAGGATGCTCAGTTTTTGGTGCGAAGTCAGGCATTGGAGCGCGATCGCATTTTGGGGGTAGAAACTGGGGGATGTCCCCATACAGCGATTCGGGAGGATGCCTCGATGAACCTGGCGGCGATCGAGGAACTGGAGCAGCGCTTCACCGATCTTGACCTCGTTTTTGTTGAGAGTGGCGGCGATAACCTGGCAGCCACCTTTAGTCCAGAACTGGTAGACCTGACCATTTACGTGATTGATGTGGCAGGGGGGGATAAAATTCCCCGCAAAGGTGGACCAGGGATTACGAAGTCCGATCTGCTGGTGATCAATAAAATTGACCTGGCTCCCTATGTGGGGGCTGACTTGAATGTCATGGAGCGGGATGCGAAGAAAATGAGGGGAGAAAAACCCTTCGTGTTTACAAATCTCAAGATTCAGCAGGGTTTGCCAGAAATTATAGAATTCATTCACGCCCAAGCCAATTTGACAGTGAATGCCTGACGAGTTACTGATTTCGGTTGAATCCTATCCCAAAGCTTTGGAACGGGGATTGGTTCAGGCTCTTGAAGGTTTTCAAACCACGAAAATCTTGCACCGAAAGACTATTGGGGTGCAAAGAAAAACGAAATTGTATAGGAGAATACAATTTTGCTATGAACCCTGGACATAATATCTCAGAGTTATCACCGAGTCCCTATGTACTTCTCGGCTTAGTTCTAGTTGGGAGCTTTTCTCTCCATGACAAAGCAATTTGGTCGGCGCGAATTTATTATTTTAGGTTCAACCGCCGCAGGTAGTGTCTTTCTAAAGGCTTGTTCTGGCTCTACCCCGACAGCAAGCACATCTTCGCCTGAAGCGTCGCCAGCAGCGACTACCACATCAGGTGATGTCATCAAAGTGGGAATCCTCCACTCGCTCAGTGGCACGATGGCAATCAGTGAAAAAAGTGTGGTGGATGCTGAGCAGCTAGCGATCGAAGAAATTAACAATGCTGGGGGTGTTTTAGGCAAGAAGATTGAGGCGGTTATTGAAGACGGGGCTTCTGATTGGCCCACGTTTAACGAAAAGGCGAAAAAGCTGATTGACCAGGATAAGGTCGCCACGATTTTTGGCTGCTGGACTTCAGCAAGCCGGAAAGCAGTGCTGCCTACCTTTGAATCGAAGAATCACATGCTGTGGTATCCGGTTCAGTATGAGGGGCAAGAGTGTTCTAAGAACATTTTCTACACGGGGGCGGCTCCTAACCAGCAGATTGAGCCTTCCGTTGATTGGCTGCTGAAGAACAAAGGGAAGGAGTTCTTCCTGGTTGGTTCTGACTATGTGTTCCCGCGCACCGCAAATACCATCATCAAAGCTCAACTAGAAGCTCTGGGCGGTAAGACGGTTGGGGAAGACTACATCCCGCTGGGTGGCACAGAAGTGACACCGATTATTTCCAAAATCAAGACAGCCCTCCCTAACGGTGGTGTTATCTACAACACCCTAAACGGGGACAGCAACGTGGCATTCTTCAAGCAGTTGCAGGGTGCTGGGATGGATCCCGATAAATACCCCTCAATGTCGGTGAGTATTGCGGAAGAAGAGGTGAAGGCGATCGGGGTGGAATACCTGAAAGGGCATTATGCCGCCTGGAACTACTTCCAAACCGTAGACACTCCTAAGAGTAAAGCGTTTGTTGAGGCGTTTAAGAAGAAATATGGTGATGAACGGGTCGTCAATGACCCGATGGAAGCTGCCTATATCATGGTCTACCTGTGGAAGCAGGCAGTTGAAAAGGCTGGCGGCGCGGATGATCTGGAAAAAGTGCGGACAGCGGCGATCGGTCAGACCTTTGATGCCCCTGAAGGACTGGTCACGATGGAACCCAACCACCATATCTCTAAGTACGTCCGGATTGGCGAAGTGCGAGATGATGGGTTGTTTGAAATCGTGAACTCCACCACAGAGGCGGTCAAGCCAATTCCGTGGAACCAGTACGTGGCAGACACGAAAGGGTATAGCTGTGACTGGTCTGATCCAGCGAAAGGCGGCAAGTTCAAGATGACTTAATTGAGTCGGGTTTGGGATTCGTTGGGGTAATGGGTAATCGGTGATGGGAAGCAACCATGTAGGACTAGCCCATCGCCCGTTACCCATCCTCATCTCCCAGTTCCTATGTGCAAATCTTTAGTAGTCTACCAAGCAGATTTTGCAGGGTTTGCGACCCTTCAAAACCCTGCAAATTGGTTTTTCTGGGTTTTGATTACCAGGCAAATTTTCTTTGGTGAACCACTAGATTTATGTAAGTCCTTCATTTTTGACGTTTTGGATCATCGGTTACAGACTTGCGAGGTCTGGATGATCCAGGATTAGCAGGTTCAATCTGGCTGGAGAGAACATTGACACAACTTGTAGAAGCGCTGTTCGGAGGATTAAGCATTGGTTCGGTGCTGCTGTTGTCAGCCCTGGGTCTTGCGATCGTGTTTGGGTTGATGGGTGTCATCAATATGGCTCATGGCGAGTTGATGATGCTGGGAGCTTACACTACGTTTGTGGTTCAAAATACCTTCAAAGGTACACCACTGGCTGATTTCTACATTTTCTTTGCGCTGATTGCAGCTTTTTTGGTAACTGCGTTAGTGGGGCTGCTGTTGGAACGGGGGGTAATTCGATACCTCTATGGCAGACCGCTGGAAACGCTGTTGGCAACCTGGGGTGTGAGTTTGATCTTGCAACAGTTAGTCCGAACCGTAAGCTGGCAGTTTGTGTTTGGGGTTGGTTTGTTCTGTTTACTGTTTTTTGGGGCGTGGTGGCTTTTGGCTCGCCGTCCAGATTTTGACCGGATTCGGGGTTGGGTGTTCTGGATCATGGCACCCCTATCGGTGGCGATCGCCCTGGTCAGTTCTTCCATTCTGGGCAATACTTTTAAGCTGGCAGTGACCAAGCCCTGGTTTGGGACTCAAGGGGTAGATGTGACGGCTCCCCGGTGGTTGCGGGGAGGGCTACCGATTGGAAGTGCCTATCAGCTTCCCTATACCCGCCTATTTATTATTGCCCTGACGGTTGTGTGTGTTCTGGGCATTTACTGGTTCTTGAACAAAACCCCCTGGGGACTGAGAATTCGCGCCGTGACGCAAAACCGTAACATGAGTTCTTGCCTGGGAATTCCAACCCGCACAGTAGATGCATTAACATTTGCGATTGGTTCTGGGCTGGCGGGTGTGGCTGGAGTAGCCGTGGGATTGCTCGGTTCGGTAAGTCCGAATACAGGTCAGGCCTACGTTGTGGACACCTTTATGGTGGTGGTCGTTGGTGGCGTTGGCAAGTTGGTGGGCAGTATTGTGGCAGCCTGTGCCATTGGAACGACTAGTTACATCCTTGGTTCAAATGCAATGGGTCCGCTGGTCTCGTTCAGCCCTGCCTTAACGAGCTTTTTCGAGTTTTTTGCCAGTTCCAGCATGGCGAAGGTGATGGTGTTTGCGCTAATCATTGTGTTCCTTCAGTTCCGTCCTGCTGGGTTGTTCCCGCAGAAGGGACGCACCGTGGACGCATAGGGAGCTAATATGACCATTAAAGCTGTAGAGCCATTAGTTGAGTTTTCAAAAGCCTCTGGCGTTCGCAAGCGGCGGCGATCGCTCCTGTTTGAAGCCATTGCAGTTCTGGTTGTTGCCCTCCTCTTGCTGTTAATCATTCCCCCGATTCTGACGGGGATTGGACAGGGAGTGCGGGTCAACCAGTTGGGGCGGTTCCTTTCCCTGGCAATTCTGGCACTGGGCATTGATTTAATCTGGGGGTTCACTGGTCTTCTTAGCCTGGGACATGGCATCTTTTTTGCCTTGGGCGGTTATGCCTTTGCCATGTACCTCCAGCTTCAGCTTCCACCCGGACAGATCCCAGAGTTTTTCCCGCTTTACGGAGTGAACGAACTGCCCTTGTTCTGGCAACCGTTCTATTCCTTGCCATTTACGTTGATTGCGGTTTTTGTCGTTCCCATGATTGTGGCTGCTGCCCTCGGCTATCTGGTATTTCGTAACCGGATTCGAGGCGTTTATTTCTCAATCCTGACCCAGGCGGCACTGATTGTATTCTTCAATTTCTTCAATGGTCAGCAAAAGTTGATCAATGGCACCAATGGCTTAAAAACTGATACATCGACCATTTTTGGGTTTGTGGTCAGCGATCCAAAGATTCAAATGGTGTTTTATGGCTTGAGTATTCTGTTTCTGGCAGGTGCCTATGCCCTTTGTCGGTGGTTGACCAGTGGGCGCATGGGGCGCATGCTTGTGGCAATTCGGGATGATGAGCCAAGGGTGCGTTTTTCTGGCTACAATCCCACAGGGTATAAGGTGTTTGTATTCGCCATTTCGGGAGCGTTAGCCGGGATTGCCGGAGCTTTATTCACCGTACAATCTGGCATCATCACACCGAAGGCAATGGATGTGGCGTTTTCGATTGAGATGGTGATCTGGGTCGCCCTGGGTGGAAGAGCGACGCTCGTAGGGGCAATTCTAGGTGCATTAATTGTTAACTTTGCCAGAACATTGTTGAGTGAACAGTTTCCTGAATTCTGGCTGTTTTTCCAGGGGGCATTATTCCTGGTGGTTGTGACGGTGCTGCCTGAGGGCATCCTCGGCTGGTTCCGGCGGGATGGTTTGACCTGGCTGCGATCGCGCTTCCAGGGTCCCAAAGAAATTGAAACTTACCCAAGTCTTGCAGAAGATCCGGACGTGCAATATGAGCGGAAAAATCTTGGAGATTGAGAATTTAACCGTTAGCTTTGACGGGTTTAAGGCAATCAACCAGTTGAACTTCAGCATGGATGAAGGTGAGTTGCGGGTGGTGATTGGTCCCAACGGAGCTGGCAAAACGACCTTCATGGATGTAATTACTGGCAAGACCAAGCCTACTGAAGGGCAGGTCTTTTTCAAGGGCAGGAATCTACGTCCCTTCGCTGAGTTTGAAATTGCCCGTATGGGGATTGGGCGTAAGTTTCAAACCCCTCGGGTTTACTTGAAGCTAACGCCGCGTGAGAATTTAGAGCTGTCCTGTGTTCGCCATAAGAATGTGTTTAACTCGCTGCTGGGTCGCACTTCAGCGGCAGAGCATCGCACCGTGGTTGGGTTGCTGGAAACAGTTGGGTTAGTTGCCAAAGCCGACATACCCGCCGAGTTGCTCTCCCACGGTGAAAAGCAACGTCTGGAAATTGGTATGTTGGTGGCGCAATCTCCCGACTTATTGCTGGTGGATGAGCCAGTAGCAGGTTTAACAGACGAAGAAACCGAGAAAGTTGGAGATTTGCTGCTGGCATTGGCGGAAAGCCATTCAATTATGGTGATTGAGCACGATATGGAATTTGTGCGCCAGATTGCCCGCACGGTAACGGTTCTACACCAGGGTTCTGTGCTTTGCGAAGGCAACATGGATGAAGTGCAAAATGACCCCCATGTAATTGAGGTTTACCTGGGCAAGCAGGATGATGAAGGTGCTGAGGCGGCTTAGGAGAGTTTTGAGTGATCAGTTTTGAGTGATGAATATGAATCAACCCAATGGCGCAGTTGCTTTAGAATCTCCCAACACCGCATCCCAATTGATGTTGGAAATCTCTGATTTGAATGTGTATTACGGGGAAAGTCACATTTTGCGAAATGTGGATCTGGGTGTGGCATCGGGGAAGATGGTCTGCCTGATTGGTCGGAATGGGGTAGGTAAAACGACGCTGCTCAAAACGGTCATGGGTTTACTGATGCCGCGCAGGGGAGCGATTAAGCTGGGTGGGCAACTGATCACGGGTAAAACCCCGGATCAGCGGGCGCGGCTAGGGATCGGGTATGTGCCCCAAGGGCGAGAAGTCATTCCCAGGCTAACGGTGAAAGAAAACCTGATTCTGGGATTGGAAGCCAGACCTGGTGGGGTGGCGAAAAGTCAGGAAATCCCAGAGGAGATTTTTGAGTTATTTCCAGTGCTGAAAACGATGCTGACTCGTATGGGTGGTGATTTGAGCGGTGGGCAACAGCAACAGTTGGCGATCGCCCGTGCTTTGATGGGTCGCCCCCGCCTGCTGGTGCTGGATGAACCCACAGAGGGAATTCAGCCTTCCATCATCCTGGAGATTGAAACCGCTGTGCAGCGGATTGTCCGGGAAACCGGAATTTCTGTATTACTGGTCGAACAACACCTCCACTTTGTCCGCAAAGCTGACTGGTACTACGCCATGCAAAAGGGTGGAATTGTGGCACAGGGTCCCACCAGTGAGTTGAGCAACGAAGTCATTCAACGGTTCCTGGCAGTTTAACCAGGTGGAGCTAAGAGCTTTCCGATGCTGACAATATTTAGTGAGAGCTTTCAGGCGATAACTTCCCATGACCGCCCTGCCACCCATAACCAGATCGAACTGGCTGATCGCCATTCACATTGGCAGTGTCAGATGGGAAAGTTGCATCGTCATCGAAAAGACAGAACGCTTTTAGGTTTAAACCGTAACTACGTTGGAATTGGCAGTGCTGGTTAGCAAACTAACTACCTGGGCGGGAGTCAGATTGGGGTTGGCACTTAGAATCAGGGCGGCGACTCCTGCCACATAGGGGGCTGCCATTGAGGTGCCACTGTAGTACTGATAAGTGTTGTTGGGGGTTGTAGAGTAAATACTGGCACCGGGCGCAACTACATAGTTCACGACAGCAGCCCCAGCATCGTTAGAAAAGGTAGCCAGTTGTTGATTGATGGTGATAGCTCCGACGGCAACTCCCCACTGGTTGGTTAGATTGGCTGGAAAGCTGGGCTGACTCTGCCCCCCATTACCGGAAGCAATGACAACAACAACCCCCTGCTCTGTAGCATCTTGAATGGCGGTTGATATTTCATTGGAGATGCCAATTCCACCCAGACTTAAATTGATAATATGGGCACCGTTATTGGTCGCATAGCGAATACCGGCTGCAATTTCAGAATAGTTGCCAAAACCCACTTCATCTAGAACCCGCACAGGCATAATCTGAGCGTTATAAGCAACTCCGGTAACTCCAGAACCATTATTTCCGGCGGCGATGATTCCAGCGATATGGGTCCCATGACCATAAAGATCCGTGGGAGTGTTGTCCCCGTTAACAAAGTCCCATCCCCAGACATCATCGATATAGCCATTGCCGTCATCATCAATGCCATTGCCGGGAATCTCACCGGGATTGACCCAGGTGTTATTTTGCAGATCGGGATGGTTGTAGTCAACGCCGCTATCGATTACGGCAACCGTGATTCCCTGCCCGGTATAACCCATTGCCCACACTTCGGGGGCGTTGATCAGATCTAGTCCCCAGTGGGTGCCGCCTAAGTTAGCAACCGATGGGAAGGGAGGTTGTCCGACTGCCTGGGCAACGGCTGCTGCCGCATCCACCAAGCCATAGCCATAGTCAGGGCTATAGTCTGCCAGTAGATTGGCGGGGGCTGTCGTCAGGCTGAGGGTGTAATTTGTATCGCCCGTAAATTGGTAAATCCGAATATAGTAGGTGTCTGCTACCAGGGTGCGAAAAATGGACTCTGGGCTGGTGCCACTGGTGGCAGATCTGGTAATCAGGCTGCCATCGTTGTTGAGTAGCTGAACGTCAGCGTCGGCAGTTAGATTGGTTAGAGCCAGACTAAAATCACTGGGGGTTGCCAGCGTGAAGCGGTAGTAATCATTTGGGTTTGCGGTGCCGACAAAGTCATTCAGACTCAGAGAACTGCTTAAAACGCCGAGATCCTGCGCTGTAGTTAGAGAGTTGCTTGGACTTGTTATTGGCAGGGTGGCATCCGTTAGGGGGAACAGCGTGGCAATAGGGTTAGCGAGCAGGTTAAGCGAGTAAGCGGTATTGCTTCTAGACTGGGAGATTTGGACAAAGTAAGTGCCGGGGGGAAGGCTAATATCCAGAGTTTGAGAAAAGTCTCGATTTTGGGTGGAACGGGCGATCGCCTCCCCTGGATCAACGACGTCATTCCTATTCGCATCTTGAATCAGTTGAACCCCAACACTGGCTGTTAGCCCAGTGAGTAACAGGCTGAGTTGGCTGGCAGTATCGACGGTGAAGCGATAATAGTCAACAGGTTCACTTCGGCTGACCTGATCGTTCAACATGATTGGGTCAGAGCTGAGCCTACCTACATCATAAGCGGTTGCCAGCGTACTTCCTGGCTGAGAAACCAGCATCGCTTGCAATGGGGTTTCAGCCGTACTGGCGTGGAACGCAGTTTTGGGAAAAGGGCGACCTGCCAGGTGATGGAGGGTGCGATCGCCCAGAGCAGACGAGTTAACCCAACCAGAGCCATCTGACGGGGCACTCAAATGGGAAAAGTCGCTGACATTCCAAAGTTTGGAACAGCCAGACAAGCCTGAAATCCCTGACATGACCTTGTACCTTCAAACGGGAGCGCCATTCACTGATATAGATGCGCATTTCCATCTTCAGCTACTTATGAACCAATCCGCCTGACCAGGGAGTATCTTTATCACTTCTTTAAATATTACATACACTTCATAGGTAAATTCCCGGAGAATTTTTATGGTAGACAAAAGAAAAATTTTTGGTGAACAGTCTCTAGCGCCCGATCCGGTTACCCCCCCAATCCATTCACTCTAAACAAGCCTGTGATCTAGATCACGGGATGAATTCGGCAATTGCTGAGTTTTGTTGATAAAGGGGGGGCTAACTTCAAAACCGAAACCCAATCCCAAGCTGAACCTTGACTGGCGAGGCAAGATTGAATTGCGCCTGGTTCAGGGGATACTGGGCATCCCCATAAACGACTACCTTGTCATTAACCGCCGCTTCGGCTCCGGCAGTCACAAAGAAAGAATTTTGATGGTCCGGGGACTGGGAATTACTTTGGGAGGTCATGAAGGAATACCCTGCCCCAGCGTAGAGGTTCATATTGCGGGCGATCGCCAGATCGTAGGAAACGATCGGCTGCACAACACTGGTTTCAGAATCCAGCGCAACTTTGCCACGAATCGAGAGGGGAGAGTTGTTCAGGTCGATGCGTCCCTGAAAGGCTTTACCTTCAAAAGTTTCAGTCTGAGGGTTGCTACCCGTCGTGGCAGTTGGTTGCGTCCCTTCCAAGGCTCTATCCACAAACCATTGGGGAGTGGAAGCTGGCTGTTGCAGGTAGTCTTGCCCCAGCCCCAGGGCATCCTTGGGGTCAACCGTGACACCCAGATAGCTACCACTTAACCCTCTAGGCTGCGCTTTAGCTGGGAGCGATTCCAGCAAGCAGGAAACCATCATCAAACTGGCAACGCCAGCCAGAAGCCTTGGGGAACCTTTGTTCATAACGGTGGTCTACAAGTGACGAGGGACATTATTTACCCCACCGTTATACAGGACAGGTGAGAAAATGCTCACAAATCTGTCCACAATCTTGCCTTACGCAGCAAGAACTGTAACAGGGTTTCCTGCCGGGAAATAATATCTGCCCTGACTTCCATACCTGCCTGGATGGGGTATTGGCGCTTGTCTCGGGTGAGAAAAGCCTGGTCTGGCTGAATTGTGACTTCGTAATAGGAAAAACCCGTAGTATTGCCATCTCGCGGCATGGTGACATCGGGCGCGATCGCCTGCACTTTGCCCTGCAACACGCCATAGTCAGGGTAAGGATATGCCGTAATTCGCATTTGCACTGGCTGCCCGACAGCCACCTTACTGATATCCTGAGTTTCCACCTGCCCTCTAACGACTAAGGGAGCATTCTGCGGCACAATCTGGGCGATCGGATCGCCTACCCGCAAGGGTTGGCCTGGACTGTTGATATCCAGCTTTAATAGCTTGCCATCTACGGGTGCCTCAACAATTTGCTTATTAATTTCGGCAGACACTTCTTGCAGGGTTTCCCGGTCGTATTGGATCTGGTTTTGCAACGCAATGCGTCGTTGGATCAGGCGATCGCGTTTAGCCGATAGGGCTGCTCCGCCTTTGCCCAATGTTTCTAAAGCCGCATCGACCAGGGTTTCGGAAGTGGATTGGGTACCATCCTGTGTAGGAGCCGCCGGTGCAGGTAGGGGAGTGACCTTGGCTTTTGCCAAAATTTCCTTTTCTGTTGTCTGAAGCTGGCTACTGGTACTTGCCAGGTTTTCTTCGTGCTGGCGAATATATTTGTTCAGCGTATTTCTACGTGCCTGGAGGGTCCGCAAACGGTTGCGATCGAATGCTGAAATTTCAACAATCACATCGCCTTGCTGCACCTCCTGGTTGGGTTGCACCTTGACTGCACTCACAGTGCCATCGACCGCCGCCTGCAAAACCCTCACCTCTCCCGCTGGACGCACACTGGCAGTCGCCTGAACCGTCACGTTGTAGCGCATGACAGCGGCTAATAGGAAGACACCCCCCATAGTTGCTGCCATCAAATACCCTCCCAGCGTTGTCCAACGGCTGATTGGCGGCAGAAATTCTTCATTTTGTAGGGGTGGCAGGTCTGTATCAGCATCAAGGACTCCGGGTAATGCCAGCGGTGGCATTGGAGGTGAACCGGGTAGTCTGGGCAGTGCAGATACCTCAATTTGACCGGGCATTCTACGGGGATCGGACATAGCAGATGAACCAGGCATAATCACAGCTTTAAAGTTAAACAAACAGCAAATTAAACAACCAACCCGTTGACTTGTAGTGGCATCTGAACGAAATGATGGAACCGATTAAATCAAGCTTCACTGGCTTCCCACCCTAATCCGAATAATTAACAGAAATTTTGATCGTCTGAAAAACGGTAAGCAGGTGCTTCAACGAGTCCAACAACTGGGCAAGGGGGTGTCTCGGCTACATACCCTGTGGGTGGACGGCGGGTTTGTTTGGGGGGAGCCGTTTATGAAGCGGGTGATGGACGTAATCATGATCAGACGTACGCCTTTGGCGGAGCGAAGCTCTATGGCGTAAATTGCTACCCCTTAGAACTTTTGAAACACCCTCTCAGTATCTATGTGTCGATCACAACATAAACAATACGGGTGTACTGTTTAAAGAAATTCGGTAAATAGACAGAACTTTACTGCCTATTTGCCTAAACTGGAGTGTTATGCAGCGGGCACGCCACCTATTTGTCCAGGTTCAGTAGATCACAAATTCATTCTAGGGCGGGTAAATAGATAGCAGTGATGGGTGGAAAATGTCGTTCAACGGCATGAGAGAGAAATTCCAACATGGTTTTAAGACCAAACAACTTTCGATGAATGACTCGTCCCCCCCGCTGGGTTTGACTGACAAAGAACCACAACAGATAAACCCACAGATTAACCAGAACAAACGCCAGTGCCACAAACAACAGGCGAAGGACTGGATTTTTACTAGTCGTGCGAATGCGACCCTGATTCTTAATTCTGTAACTGGTTTCAATACCAAAGCGGTCTTTGTAATGCTGATGCAATTGATTGAGTGCGATGGTGGCTCGATGCACCACATAAAGGGGGTATTGAATCCCATGCTTGCCCTTGAAGCCTTTGTAATAGGTGCAGACTACGCGCATTTGGCACGTCACTGAACCATAGTTCGCACTGGTCAGGGTGTAGCGAGTGGCGTAACTTTTGCGCCCGACCAGCAATTGCCGTGTGCCTCCAGTTTTGCCACGAATCACCGCAGGCATCAAAAATGGAATATTGAGGGCTTTGAGCCAACGAATTACAGGTCCACTGTAAAAGCCTCGGTCGAGATACAACCGTTTGACTCGAATCCGCAAGGGTGAAAGCATCGCCAACAAATAGGTTACGGTTGCCACCAGGGGTTCCTGTCGATACACCGCATGAATCCCCAAGGTGACTCGCTTGTTGCGACAGATGACATAAACCGTCGCATAGGCAAAAAATGAGGTGGTTCCTGCTTTCGCTTGAGACCGATAAATATAAGGGGCTTCTGCCTCACTTGGGTTGCCATGGTAGGGAATCAAGTGCAGGTCAATGGCAAGGCGATGCCTGCCTTTACGAATCTTGGGGGGAATCCGGCTTTGCAATGCCTTATTCAGTTGTCGTTCTAATGTCGCCATGTCGTCTAACTTGTCCAGGTGATAGCGAATGCCATTACCACTGGGAACCCCATTCAAGCGTTGGGCGGTATGCTCGATACTATCGTGACGACTGGCGGCTCGCAGCAAAATCTCGAACAGATCGGCACAGCCAAAGTAGGTGCCCTCCAGTTTCAAAGGCACATGCTCTAACAAGCAATCTAGGGCTGCCTCCAGGGTTGCTGCATCGGTCAAAGCAGGGGTGGGAGATAATGAGGAGGATGGGTAGGTTGTCATGGTTTGATTTCAATGCTTTTAACCTGACCCTATCCCTTTCCTATTCTCTTTGTCTGCAAATTTTTTGATCTACTGAGATTGGGTAGTTAGGCAGCATCAACGCTGCTCATCTCTCTAAGTTGGCTAAATAGACAGCATAACTCTGTCCAATAAATTGTTAGACCTCAATCTCGCCAGTGGAGTCAGAGTTGCGAGTTTTTTTCTGGAATGCGATCATATAGCTAGATAGTGCATAAGTAGGTAGGTGTAATTAAACTGAAGATAGTTTTCAGGCTGTGCAACGGTTTCAGGCGAAGCCATCTTATATTTAATTTGCCCCACCTACTTACTGTGACAGGTTGCAATCTACAGGCTTTTGGTCTTAACTTTTAGGTCTTACTGATGGTCACGTCGATCGAGCTTGAAAATGTAAGAATTTTTGAGGGAGCGGGATGGAAGTTCTCACTTCTTCCAATGACAGTCCTATGTGGGACTAATAGTGCTGGAAAATCAACTATTTTGAAAGCTCTCCTACTTCTGCAACAAAGTCAAGCCATTCGTGAAAATTATGGCATTTCGCAAGGAAAGCTGAGACTTGTAGGTAATCAAGTTGATTTAGGTAGCTACTCATCATTCGTGTCCAACAACGAGATTCGGAAGAATATTTCGTTGTCTATAACCATGAAGGATGAGATGCCAAACTCTTATTACAAAAGGCTTTTAGATTTAAATCCAAGAATTGCCGCCAAAATTGGAAATAGTTCTTCTCACTCTTTCAACGGCAACAACAACAATAAGAAAAGTAGGTTTATTGATTACGTGCTGAAATCCACCTTCACTTTTGGCATAGTTCGAGGGAAGAGCAAAAAGACTACTGGAACTTCTACATTAAAAGCTATAGAAAGTAACGAAGGTGTTGGATCATTCACACCTCAAGCAGTACTAAAAAAGGCAAAACATGAAGTTAGCGTAAATGATGAAAAGCTATTGTGCTGGAGTATAGAAAGAAACGAGCATGACGAAGAAGAACCCGATTATGAAATTATAGTTCCTGCAAAGTTCTTTAATTCTTTTGAGGCGGCAAAAAACCTTCTTCCTAACTCGGAAACTAGAAGGAATATAAGATTTTCAGTTGCACATCCTGGCATTATTCCTTCTAGTATTGTTACCCAAGAAAGACCAAAAGAATCTAGTAATTCTGGAGCAAACTTAAAAGAAGATAATCAGTGGTTAGTTGCAGGATTACCACCAGTAATCCGAGAAGCAATGGCTGATCTAAATCGAGCTTTAACCAGTATTCATTATGCTGGACCATTACGTTCTTCACCATAAAGATACTCTAAGTACAGGACAAAAGTTGTAGGGATTGCATAAAGTCGGGATCAGTGGACATGGATGGATTGAGCACCAAATGACGCAAGTAATCGAACCCTAAACGAAACAGACTTTTGGCACGACGACCGTGTTTTTTAATCTCAATGGGCTGCCATTGATGCAACCATACCCCGGTTCGCATCGCCCAGCACAGGGCTAGAGTCAATAGGGCAAACAACTTACTCAAACGCTCATCATCGGTGAAGTGAGTCGATTCCAGACAGAACCCGCGCGTTTTGAAAATGCCAAACAACGTTTCGATCCCCCAGGGCAAGGCGTAATCTTGGACTAACCCCTGAGTCTTGACTGGACCAATGACGACTAACAAATCGCCATCGTCGAGTCGCAGCGCTTCGACTGCCACCGGGTAGCCCCAGACTCGGCAAGTGCCTGTAAGCTGTTGGGATTGACCGGGTTGCAGATGGGCAAAGACGACCCACGCCGCCAGCACTTTGCCATCGTGCTCAATCTGGTCACTGCCCCGAATCCGTAAGCGAAAGGCGAGGGCAGGTTCGAGCAGGAGATAGTGCACCCAGGCTTGCCCAATGAACTTGCGGTCGGCACACAAGTAGTTCACGACTGCCGTTGGGAACCGTTGGTGAAAGGTCTCCATAAATCGCATCCGCTCGTCACTATTGGAATTCCCTTTTTTGTCCAACAGCCACCACAGCACTGGGAAGGCCACTCCTTCAAGGACAATGCCTAAGGTCAGAATGTTGTACCAGTGGTGTCCACATTTCCAGGTCGTGCGATCCAGGCTTAACACCCAGCCCCTGGGAATTTGCATCCAACTCACCACGAGGGTGGCCAGTTGAGTGTAATCGAGGTCAAACTCGCGAAAGAATCGCTGCAACCGCTTGTAGCTCGATTGGGGCAACGCCTTCCCACCAAAGCCTAAACACAGTTCGCTCAAGTTCACGGTTTTGACTTTCAGCAGAGCTAATAAAAACAATGCCAGAAATGAAATTCTGGCTCCATGCCAGTCCAATTGCGCTTGGAGGACTCGCTTCAATTCGCTATATTGGCTCATAGGGTTTCTGATGAGTGTGGTAATTCTGATGAAACCCTATCCTGCTCATTCTTTCAAGCTTTTTGTCCCGTACTTAGCTCTCGAATGAATCGTTTAGCCTGCAACCAAATATCGGCGTTGCTGAATAGAAATATGATTTACTGCGGGACGGGCACATCACCAAATTTGAGGTAGTGTAGTAGCAAGCGAATCGAGTGCTTCAGCATTTCTACGGACTTGGAATAGCACAAGGTCTTGCGATGCAACCGGG
>NZ_JBXBCF010000038.1:0-1278 GCF_056784235.1 Kovacikia sp. CALU 1929 | reverse complement strand
CTGCCGTCATGGGAAGACCCAAGAGAGTGGTACCCAACACGCCAATAGTCATCCAGACACTGAGCTTTGAAACAGGTACAGAAAGTAGAGCTTTCATTGTGAAAATCCTTGTAGATGGGGCTTATGCTTACATCTACAGGCTGAAATCCACCGGTTCCCACTTCTCAGTTGTGATAACAAAGGAGCGAAAATATGCGGTTAATCACAGGTATTGAGGAGAAAGGAGGTTACAGAGGGTAAGCAAACTCTTGACTTGAAGTTTAGTAAACAGCCGTCGATATGGAAAAATGCCCAGTCTAGCGATCGGGCATGTAAACCCCTTTTAGGGTGCATCTTTTTCACTGTTCCCAGGCGTGGACATTGGACAACAGATTTTTATGCTGTTACCTCGGCTTCAACCTCGTTCCAAAATTGCTTAATTCCGTCCAGGACTCCCGCAAAGTAGCTATGTGCTGGGGCGTTATCAGTTTGATGTGTCTGAAGCAATTCAACAAGGAGGAAGCCATCCACTTCGCAATCCTAATGATCTAAGCGAGTATGACAATTAAAGCGCATTGCTGATAAGGGTTTCAGCCTTAACGTGAGTTTCTGTTCCATTGCTACTCAAACCCCCCATTACTACTCAACCCCCACCCCTATACCTTTGGAAGAGGCGATTCCCTTACCGATTCCATTGGACGAGCAGCAATTAGAGTAGGGCTTTCCAGCCCATCTGGCACTTTTTTGCCCTTATATCGGCTCAAGCCCGGTTAACGCCAATAACTAACACCTGGAACGTATCCAGCTAATTCAGGGCTATACTCCTCGACCACGTTGGAGCATCCACCATCAGCAAATCGATTGGGATTTCTCATACCAATTTAAATTGAGTAGAAGGCAAATGATTTAGACTGAGAAGTAGTGTTTCAGACTCAGCCAATGGTGGGTGTTACCTCAATCGAAGTGAAGGAAAGTTTGGATGATTTAGCTTTGCAGTTACGTCAAGCGGAAACAGCGAGTGCAAAGGAACGATTGCAAGTGCTGTACTGGCTCAAGCAGGAAAACGCTCCCAGCATCAGTGTGATTGCGAAAGCGAACGGGAAACATCGAAACACGGTGCAAACGTGGTTATCGATGTACCGGGAGGGTGGCATCGAAGCGATGTTAGAAGTTAGGAAATCACCTGGGGGTGTGCGAGTGATTCCACAATGGGCGGAGGTGGCTTGAGCGAAGCGATTACAGGAACCTGAACATGGATTCCACAGCTATGGGGAGGTGCAGCAGTGGCTGGAAGAAACC